>JAJZJJ010000501.1 GCA_021810175.1 Acidobacteriota bacterium
GGCGTCGGGCTCGACATTGTCGATGCTGATCTGCATGCGATCGAGGCCGGCGCGGTTGAGGCTTTTGATACGGTCAACGCTGAGGAGATAGCCGTTGCTGATCATGATGGCGAGCATGCCGTGGTGGCGGATGCGCGCGATGATCTTCTCGAGGTCGGGGTGGAGGAGGGTCTCGCCGCCGGTGAGGGTAACGGCGGTGGTCCCGAGGGCAGCCAGACGGTCGATGCGGGCGAGCATCTCGTCGGTGGGGACCGGGGCGGAGGTGGTGTCATATTCGCTGCAGTAGCCGCAGTCGAGGTTGCAGCGCCGAATGACCACAGCATGAGAAAAGACGGGGTGGTGTGGCGATTTGAGAGCCAGAGCCACGAGGCGCGTTTCGCGATAGAGACGCTCCCATCTTTTTGCGGCACGACGAATTGCAACGGACGCCATGGAAAATTGTCCTCACCAGAAAGGGGTATGCCTGGACCCGAAGTCCGTGGTTCATCCAGTATAGAGCGGGACAATGAACGAGAGTTCAGAGTTGGAGGGAGAAAGAATATTGGAGAGGACGGAAGCGCCCGAAAGGGAGCATACTACGTCTAAGACAGTTAGGGCCAGGTTGTGACCTGAGAGGTGCCCCATGCCCAATCGGAAGCTTTCTCTCCATCTTCTGTTCTGCGCCGTTCTGGCGGGGACGGGGATGACTGCGTTCACGCAGACTTCGAGCTCATCATCGAAGAGCAGCTCCACCGCGGCTGCGACAGCGTCGAGCAAGAAACAAGCGTCGAGCAAAGATCAGAAGGCTCAGAAGAGCGATAAGACGGACGAGAAGGGCAAAGAGAGCAAGAAAGAGCAGAGCATGGGGAAGATGGAAAGGGAGGCGCTGGCCGATCCCGGCGTCGATCCGTTTCCGCAGGTAAAGCCTCTGCCGGATGGGATGATGCCCGGGGTGAAGAAGGGCAGCATCGAGGATGTCAATGCGGTGGGCACCCGCTGCATCGGTTGCCGGGGTTTGGGGAACTGGTACTCAGTGAATGCCGAAATCCGGATGGGCGCCAGTTATGCGAAGCAAATCGATCAGACAGCGAAGTTCGTTACCGACCCGGTGGTAACGGAGTATGTGAACCGCATTGGGCAGAACATCGTGAGGAACTCGGACTGCAAGGTACCGTTCACGATCAAGGTCATCGACACAAATCAGATCAACGCGTTTGCGCTGCCGGGCGGGTTTTTCTATGTGAATTCGGGTCTGATTCTGGCGGCGAACAACGAGGCCGAACTGGCTGGGGTGATGTCCCACGAGACAGCGCACGTGTGCGCGCATCACGCGGTTCGGGAGATGACTCGGGCCAATATGGCGCAGATCGCCATGGTGCCGCTGATGATGACGACGGGATACACCTGGACGGGGTATGAAATCTACCAGGCGACGAATCTGATGATTCCGATGGCCTTTCTTGAGTTTTCGCGCAAATTCGAGGCACAGGCGGATTATCTGGGCGTGCAATACATGTACAGGGCGGGATACGATCCGCAGGCGTTCGTCCAGTTCTTTGAAAAGATCGAAGATCTGGACAAGCAAAAGCCCGGGGCTGTATCGCGGCTGTTCATGTCGCATCCGCCGACGCCGCACCGGATTATGGAGACGGAGAAGGAGATAGCGACGATCCTGCCGCCACGCAACGAGTATCTGGTGAACACGTCGGAGTTTAACGAGGTGAAGGCGCGGCTGGCGCGGATCGAGAACCGGCGGCGGCTGTTGCAGCACAATATTCACCGGCCTTCCTTGCGGCGCGTGAACGATACGAACGGCCATGGCGGAGGGGAGCCGACGCTGCACCGGCGACCGGATTCGAACAACAACTAGAGACGCAATCCAGAGACCGGGCAGGGAGATACGAGAGCCAGCCGAACTTTCGGCTGGCTTTCTGCGTATGGAGGGCAGGGCCTCAGCCGTTCACCTGTCGATTTGGGAGGAGACGCATGCGCGCCAGCCGCTTCGAGTTCGAGTATCGATTTTGGATTTTCGGGTTGATTTTCTTCACGGGGTTCTATGTCTTCTACCGACTGGATCCGGTGAATGTGGGTGTGTTTCTGCTGCACTGGGCACGGCCGGGGGTGCCGCAGAACAGCGCGGCGGGAAGAGCGGTGCTGCGGGGGATCTTCCTTGCCGGGGCGGCGCTGGCGTTCGCGGGAGCGATGCTGCGGACGTGGGGCACGGCGTACCTGAAGGCGGATGTGGTGCACGACATGAGCCTGCACTCGGAGCGGGTGGTGGCGGACGGGCCGTACCGGTATGTGCGCAATCCGCTGTATCTGGGGAATCTGCCGATGGCGGCGGGGATGGGGCTGATGGCGAGCCCGGCCGGCTGGGGATTCATCGTGGCTGCGATGTGGATTTTTGGAATGCGTCTGATCCTGCGGGAAGAAGGCGAGCTGAAGGAGACGCAGGGCGAGGGGTATCTGCGGTATATGGCGGCAGTTCCGCGGTTGATGCCGGCGGTGCGGCCGCGGATTCCGGCGTCAGGGGTACGGCCGGAGTGGGGGCAGGCGTTGCTGGGCGAGGCTTTCATCTGGATGTTTGGGCTGGCGATGCTGGTGCTTGCGGTCACGCTGAGTATGAAACTGACGGGATGCTTTCTGGGACTGAGCTTCGTGGTGTATTTCGTGACGGTGACTGTGGTGAAGCGGCAGGCGGCGAAGAAGCAGAGGGCCTCCGCGGAAGTGTGATTGTTTTTGCTCCTGCGGAGTGCCACAATGGTGTCACTCCCCGATATCCAGAGGCAGCAGGAGCAGTATCCGCGGATGAAAAAGATCCTAAGCTGGACATTACTGATTGTCGCGACGCTGTTTCTGACCAAGTACGCGAACGAGGCGGCGCAGGACCTGTCGACGACGCACGGTGCGACGTTCCGGCTGGTGAAGCAGAAAGTGGTGAGCTGCAAGGATGGCGTGATTGTGCTGGACGGCTCGGAAGGGCCAAGCCGTCTGCTGATGGACAGCACGTGGCCGGACTGCTCGACGTTCAAGCCAACCGAGTATTATGATTTTTGGCTGGCGCGCGGGGGCAAGACGGGCTTTATCAGCATGGAGTTGTCTCCCTGGTGGCGGACCAAGATGTAAATCCGAACAACTGAAGGGGACGGGATGCGCTATCGCACGCTGGGACGGACCGGATTTTCGGTCGGCGATGTGGCCTGCGGGCTGTGGGGAATGAGCGGATGGAGCGGATCGGACGATGCCGAATCGCTGAACGCGCTGCAGCTGGCGGCGGATCTGGGATGCAACTTCTTCGATACAGCGTGGGCTTACGGAGAAGGCAAGAGCGACGCCTTTCTGGGCAGGACGCTGGCGGCGAATGCGGGAAAGCGGCTGTACTCGGCGTCGAAGATTCCGCCGAAGAACCGGAAATGGCCGGCGCGTCCGACGTATGACTACAACGAGGTGTTTCCGGCGGAGCATGTTTTCGAATATGCAGACAGGATCCGCGGGGCGCTGGGCGTGGATACGATC
>JAJZJJ010000502.1 GCA_021810175.1 Acidobacteriota bacterium
CGAAAGGACGAAATTTGCGGGATGGAAAACAATCAGTCAAGCCTCGCGGATCGTTCCTGGGGCATCCTGGCGCGATCCATTTTTCACCCCTTTCGAGGAATTGAGTTTTTCCGCAGCCTGTGAAGCCATGTCCTGATACAAAGCGCAATGCCGATACAAAGCCGGAAACAGAGATCATACGTCACGATGAATCGAACATGATTCGTGCGGGGAGCCGGTTTCGACCATGAAACGCTGGAACTCCAGGTAGCCGTTCTTTAAGCCGCTCGGTGCATGCATATGAATCAACTTGCGAGTTGTACGGTGGTCAAGGCTTCGGCGGCTGATAGCATCCAGAGTGTGATTGCCCTCGACACCCCCATTCAGTTTGTGAAAGGCGTCGGCCCGCGCGTGGCCGAAAAGCTGAAGGAGAAGAACATCCTCGTCGTCGAGGACCTGCTCTATCATCTGCCGTTTCGCTATGAGGACCGGCTGAACCCGCGCTCGCTCAATGAACTGGTTCCCGGCGAAATGGCCAGCGTCATCGCCGAGGTGCGTGGGACAATTCTGCTGCGCACGAAACGCATGCCCATCTTTGAAATGACGGTGGGGCAGGGACCGTCCTCCATGAAATGCATGTGGTTTCACGGAACGTATTTGAAGGACAAATTTCAGCCGGGACAGATGCTCGCTCTCTACGGCAAGGTGGAACCGTCGCGCAGCCGCGCGGGGGCGTTCAAGATGATCCAGCCGCAGATTGAAATTCTGCCGGGACCGAACGAGCCCGAGGAGACGCTGCTGGAAGTGGGCCGCATTGTCCCCGTGTATGAATCGCTGGGCGGCGCGCAGCTGAGTTCGCGCTGGCTGCGCCGCGTTATCTATCGGCTGCTGGAGGACCTGGGCGGCGTGCTGCCGGAAACGCTGCCGGTGGAACTGTGCGAGCGGATGCGGTTGCCGTCGCGGGCGCAAGCGTTGCGGCATGTACATTTTCCTCCGGAAGGGACAGGGCTGCGGCTATTGCAGGCGGCGGCCACGCCCGCGCATCAACGGCTCATCTTCGAAGAATTGTTTTTTCTGGAGCTGGGCCTGGAGCTGAAGCGGCGGCGCATGAGGGAGCGTCTCGGGCCGGCGTTCACCGCCGATCCGCGCGTGCGCGAGGCGTTGAAGCGGGTGTTGCCCTTCCATCCCACGGCCGCGCAAAAACGCGTGCTGTCGGAGATTGTCCAGGATTTGCGGCAGCCAACGCCGATGCGCCGCCTGTTGCAAGGGGATGTCGGCTCCGGCAAAACGATTGTCGCGCTGCAGGCCGCCTTTATCGCCATCGAAAACGGCTATCAGGCCGCGCTGATGGCTCCCACGGAGATACTCGCCACGCAGCATTATCTGGCGGCGCGCCAGTTGCTGGAACGCTCCGAGCGTCAGCCTCCGTACAATGTCGTTCTGCTGACCGGCTCACTCGATGAAGACCGCAAGCGCGCCAACCGCGGCCGTATTGTGCGCGGCGAAGCCGACCTAGTGATCGGAACTCATGCGCTGATTGAAGAAAAAGTCGAGTTCGCCAATCTCGGCCTGGTGGTGGTGGATGAGCAGCACCGCTTCGGCGTGATGCAGCGATTTCGCCTGATGAAGAAGCCGAACACTGCGGAGCCGCATGTGCTGGTGATGACGGCCACGCCGATTCCGCGCACCCTGGCGCTGACGCTCTACGGCGACCTGGATGTGAGCGTACTGAACGAGCTGCCGCCGGGCCGCACTCCCATTGTGACGCGCCGCGTCGTGGATGAGCGCGCCGAGGAGGTCTGGGGATTTCTGCGCAAGCAGGTCGCCGCCGGTCATCAGGCGTACATCGTCTATCCGGTGATTGAGGGCAGCAAGGACGATCAGCCGGAGCTGGACTTTGCCCACGATCCGGAAGTCGATGCCGGATCGGATCAGAAGCCTGCGATGGCGCCGAAAAAAAATTCCGTCGCGAAAAAAAAGACCGGCACAAAATCGCGGTCGAAGACGGAATCTCTGTTCGAAAAGCCGGCCTTGAAATCCGCCGTGGCGATGTGCGAAGAACTGCGCGCGACCCATCTGGCGGGCCTGCGCCTCGGCCTGCTGCATGGGCGGCTGGGCGCGGAGGAAAAAGAAGTCGTCATGCGCCGCTTTCAACGCGGCGAGCTGGATGTGCTGGTCGCCACCACGGTGATTGAAGTCGGCGTCGATGTGCCCAACGCCACGGTGATGGTGATCGAGCACGCGGAACGTTTTGGACTGGCCCAGCTCCACCAGTTGCGCGGGCGCGTGGGTCGTGGCGCGGCGCGTTCCTACTGCATTTTGATGACAGCGGGAAAAGTATCGCCGCAGGCGGACGAACGCCTGGATGCGATGGTGCGCACCCAGGACGGTTTCGAGCTGGCCGAATTGGATCTCGCATTGCGCGGGCCGGGCGAGTTTTTTGGCACCCGCCAGGCGGGGCTGCCGGATTTCCGTGTCGCGAACCTCTTGCGAGATCGAAAACTGCTGGAGCTGGCGCGGCTGGAAGCTGCCCGCTTCGTCGAGAACGGCGAGAAAGAAATGTCGCGGGCCTCGGTCGAGATTGTCTGGGCCCATCTGAAGGCCCATTGGCAGCGGCACTATGGGTTGGTGGAAGCGGGTTGAGGCGCGCCTGCGCCATCGGCGACGGAACAGCTCTCCAAACATGCCCCAATTTGGACGAATCGCGTTGCCGGTGTGGTACCGTGCTGAAATGATCGTTGGCAGCGGCGTGGACATGGTGGAAATTGCGCGGATTGCCGAGGTTCTCGCCCGCTATGGCGACCGATTCTGCCAGCGTATATATCTGCCGGGGGAAATCTCCTATTGCCGGCGGAAGCGCAACGCCGCGGAAAGCTTCGCCGCCCGGTTCGCCGCCAAAGAGGCGGCTGCCAAGGCGTTCGGCACGGGGATTCAGGCAGGCATTGGCTGGCGCGACATTGAAGTGGTTCGGGCGCCGAGCGGACGGCCTTCGCTGGTATTTTACGGCCGCGCCGCCGTCGTCGCCGACAGGCTGGGAGTCCGAAACGCGGTGATTTCGCTGACGCATACTCGCACCCACGCTTTGGCGCAGGTTTTGTTGGAAGATGAGTCGTGATGGCGAAGGGACGGCACAACTCGCGTCTGAAATGGAATCGTTCGCAACCGGTTTCTGAAAAGCGCATCTATATCGTCATTCACTGATTGAATTCGTAGAACGCACCAGAGTCCAGGATGCGGGAGACCTCTGCTATGCTCGACATATTCAGTTTCGGGATGGGCGGCGCCGTCCTCCCGATCGGCCGACTCTAACCAGGAGAAGCTGTGCCAAATCAGCACGAGGTCCGTTGGTCGCAATTGAAGGTGGGTGGCCTGGTCATTGTCGCCTTGGCTGCGCTCACCGCGCTGATTTTCCTTATGTCTGGGAGTTCAGGCGGCATCTTCAACCGCCGCATCCTCGTGCATTCCTTCTTCCAGAATGCCTCCGGACTCAAGCCGGGTGCTCCCGTGAACCTGCA
>JAJZJJ010000503.1 GCA_021810175.1 Acidobacteriota bacterium
AGGCCGTGTCCGTACAGATTGAGAGCCTCGGGGCTTCGGTTCCCGAGACAGAGCTGAGAGGAGAGATTCCATGGCTACAATTGTCGAAAGCCCGCGGCCAATGACGATGGCCGACTTCAAGGGCCGGGTCGACCCTGACTGGTGTCCCGGGTGCGGCGACTTTGGCGTGCTGGCCGCCGTACAAAAGGCCCTGGTTGAGTTACAGATTCCGAATCATCAGGTGGTGACGATCAGCGGCATCGGTTGCTCGTCCAACTTTCCCGGCTTTATAGAAACTTACGGAATGCATACTCTGCACGGGCGCGCACTGCCGGTTGCCACCGGCCTAAAGATGTCCAATCCGGCGCTCACCGTGCTGGTGACCGGCGGCGACGGCGACGGGCTGGGCATCGGCGGCAATCACCTGACGCATACCATCCGCCGCAACGTCGATCTGACTTATCTGGTGATGGACAACCAGATTTACGGACTGGCGACGGGGCAGACTTCGCCTACCAGCCGCATCGGGATGAAGACCAAGAGCACGCCGCACGGCAATATCGAGGGGCCCATCAACCCCATCACCATGGCGCTGGCCGCCGGAGCGACGTTTGTGGCCCGGGGTTTCTCGGGCGATCAGAAGCACCTGACGGATCTGATCCGCCAGGGGATCGCGCACAAGGGATTTTCATTCCTCGATATCTTCAGTCCCTGCGTGACTTATAACAAGGACAATACCTTCCAGTGGTTCCGTCCCCGGGTGAAAAGGCTCGAAGACGACACGGCGTATGACGCGTCCGACTGGGTGGCGGCGATGGAGAAATCCACGCACTGGGGCGATGAAATTCCGATCGGCAAGTTTTACGAGCGCACGGACCTGCCTTCGCTGGACGAAGCCGAGCCGGTGCTGAAGGATGGTCCCATGGTCGGCCGTCCGGATCACATCGATGCAGCGGTGGCGCGGGCTTTCATCGAGGAACTGATGTAATTGCGGGTTCTGAGAGGCGGGCTACTTCGGTCCGCCCTCTCGCAGAAACATTTTCTCCACCTGCTCCCAGTTGTCCACGCGCGGATAGCCGGAGACGCCCATGTTATGCGGCGCGGTAAAGAGGATTCCCTGACCGGCAAAGGTGGGGAAGTGGCGCGGCTGATCGTCGATGAGATAGTCGGTGTGCAGGATGTTCTTGTGTCCGCAGAAGATGAAGTTACGCGGATCAAGAAAGGGAAAGTGCCGCCGCAGCCAGCGGTATTTCGGCCCGAAGGAGTTGGGGAACTCCATGGCCGAGGTGGCGATGTAAATGTCGAATTGCTCGGCCATGGCGCGCAGGACGCGCTGGCTGTCCTCGATGACCGGCAGATCCTCGAAGAAGTCTTCGGAGCGCAGATAGCCTTCAAGGCGGTCGTGCCGATCCATGGCAACGATGTCCCACAGCCATTTGCCCTTCAGATCGGCTTTGGTGATGGCCTCGCCATGATCGCGGTTGTAGCGCGCGATATGCTCGGCCAGGGTGTCAGCGAGCACTTCGTCCATGTCGATGGCGATGCGCTTCATTCCACGCCCGCTTCGGGAGCCTTTCTGCCGCGTTTGGGTTTTTCGGGTTCCGGTTCCGGCTGTGGCTCCCGCCTGGGATCGTAATAGAGCAGCCGGCCGCAGGATTCGCAGGTAAGGATCTCGCCTTCACGAACCTGATTCCACATCTGCGGACGCAGAGCCATCTGGCAGCTCAGGCAGCGCTGGCCCTGGGCATAGGCAACGCCGGTGGCCCGCGACGACGAGGAGACCCGGTCATAGGTGCGCAGCAGGTCCTCGGGAATGCCGGTGCGCATCTGGTCCCGCTGCTGCGTCAGGTCCTTCAGGCGCTGCTCCTGTTCCGCTGATGCTTTGCGGGCGTCTTCCTGCTCGATTTCGACAACTTTTATGTTGTCAGCCAGCTTCGATTCCGCTTCGCGCAGCGACCTGGTGAGGCTCTCGGACTTCTCCATGCTCTCCAGTTCGCGATCCTCGATTTTCCGGATCTCCGCTTCGGCGAAGCCCACTTCGTTCTGGATCGCGCGGTACTGCTCGTTGGTCTTGACGCTCGACGACTGCTCGCGGAATTTGATGATCTTCTGCTGCTGATCCTTCAGGTCGCTTTCCAGGCGCCTTCGCAGGGCTTCCTCGTCGCGGATGGTTTGTCGGGCCTGTTCGACGGCCGTTTTCTCGGCGGCCAGGCGCGACTCCAGGAGAGCCAGCCGTTTGGGCAGGGCGGCGATTTGCTCGCGCACCTGCGCGATCTCTCCATCAATGGTTTGTACGCGGATCAGCTGTTCGAGTTCAGGGCGCATAACTGGAAGTTGCAGGATACCACCGGTGGCGGACCGGCTGCCCGCGGACGGGGCGACCTGTCGGGGATGGTTCGGATGGCCATCTTGCGGCGCTCGCGGCAGGTTGCAGGGATTAGAATTCTCTTTCACCCAATTCCCTGGCTCTCCATGTCGACGCCAGGCCAAACTGGAGTTCGTTTTGGATCGCAGGACCTTTTGCAAGTACGGCCCGCATCTGCTGGTTTTTGCGCTGGCCGCCGCTACCACCCTGATGCCGCAGTCCCTCATCGCTCAGGTGAGTCATCCCTGGACCGTCTCTGAGATTTGGGGTTCATCCAACAGCCTGACCGGCAATCCGCCGGAGGGCATGAGCTGGTCGCCCAACGGCGCGCGCGCCACATGGATTGGAAAGAAGGGCAGCCTTCTGGAGATTGAGCCGCCCAACATGCATCCGAAGACGCTGATTCCGGCGGCGAAGATCGCAAAGCTGCTCGACGCGCACATCAGCAACCGTGCTTCCGATCACCGAGCGCGCTACGGCGAGCCGGACTATATCTGGTCGCCGGATTCGCAGCATCTCCTCTTCGACACCAATGGCGAGCTGTGGCTCTTCGACATTAATGGCGGCGACGGCGTGCAGATCGGCAACTCCGGCATGCAGAGCGGCGACGATCCGAAGTTCTCGCCCAGCGGCAATTACATTTCCTACATTCGCAATCACAATCTGTATGTGCAGCCGGCCACGACCTCGGGACAGCCGATGGCGCTGACCAGCTCGCGCCGGGACACGATTCTGAACGGTGAAGTGGACTGGGTATATCTGGAAGAGCTGAACGTCCGCAGCAACTACTTCTGGTCGCCGGATTCGACGAAGATTGCCTATCTGCAGATGAACGAGACGCACGTTCCCACGTATCCGCTGGTGAACTACACGCTGGTGCATCCCACGGTGCACGAGCAGCGTTACCCGCAGCCCGGGGATCCCAATCCCGGCGTGCGCGTGGGCGTGGTCGGCGTTCACGGCGGACCGACGCACTGGTTGAAGATTCCCATCAGCGTGGGCAACGACTACATTCCGCGGTTTGGGTGGGTCAACGCGCACGTTGTCTGGGTGGAAACTCTCTCGCGCGACCAGAAGCATGAGGACTTGTGGTTTGCGGATACGAACAGCGGGCTCATCCGGCGCGTGCTGGCGCAGACGGAGGAGA
>JAJZJJ010000004.1:0-12975 GCA_021810175.1 Acidobacteriota bacterium
CCATAGCTGGTGCCAGAATTAACTGGTTTGAATACAACTGACAGCGTGCATCCGCTCTGGCCCGCTAGCGAGTCCCCACAGGTGTTCGCCGAAATTGCAAAATCCCCCACCGCGGACACCTGCGAAATCGTCGCGACATTGGAACCCGTATTTGAAACCGTGATGTCCTGAGCCGTCGATGTCGTACCGATCAACTGCACCCCAAAGCTCAAAGACGCGGGCGTCAGCGTCACCGCCGCGGGTGTCGTCCCCGTACCGCTCAACGGGACAGTCACTTCTCCCCCTGGCAGATTGCCGAAGATCGTCAACATCCCCGTTCGCGCCCCAGTGGCCGTAGGCGCGAAGCTCACATCCACCGCGCAAGTTGTTCCCGCTGCAACTGTTCCCGTGCAGCTGTTCGAGCCCACACTGAAATCGCCCGCCACCGTCGTACTTGTCACGTGCAGGTCAAGCGATCCAATCACTGTCACCGTCACCGTCGATGGCGCACTCACCGTCTGCACCTGCTGGCTGCCGAAATCCAACGTCGCCGGCGATACGCTCGCAGAAGTCCCCGCCACACCGGCCGTCAACAACGGAATCTCCCAGAGCCCTCTGCCATAAGTCGCCGCCACCAGCAACGACTGGCTCCCCTCATTGATCGTTCGCAATTCCGTCACCGGCGCATACGGCAGCCCCGTCCCCATGGGATTCCAGCACGGCTGCGAAAAATCCGCACAGGCTGCGATGTTCAGCGTGTACCAGACCCCGGCATCGGTCGCCACGTAAACAATCTGCGCATCGTTTGGGTCCACCACGACACTGTTTGCCGGCGCCTTCGGCAAATTGTTGAATAAGTTCTGCCAATCCTGACCGCCATCTGTCGACCCGTACAGGCTTCCGAACGGATTTGCTCCGGTCGGAAAGCCTTCTGCTGTCGCGTAGATCGTCATTCCCGTAGCGTCGTGCGGATCGGCATACAGGCTCGAGACAGCATATCCATCCGGATTGAATCGCGTCTGGCCTGCGATATTCGTCACCGGATTCTCTGTCAGATCGGTCCACGTTACCGGCCCGGTGGGATTCGCCGGAATTGTCTGCGTGAAGATATGCCCGGGCGCAAGCCCTGTCGTATCTTTACCGGTCATTCCGGCATACATCTGCTCCCCGCCTGTCGTTCCGCTGGCAGTTGCGCTCATGCTCTCGATCACCTGGTTGCCGTCACAGTAGCTTTGCTGTACGCCATCCAGCATGGTGCTCAGTTGATTCGCGCTGCTCCACCCGCTCCCATCCGCCGCTCCGCGCCACATACGGCAGGTACCCAGCACCATCTGCGTCGAATCCAATGGATCCAGCATCCAGTCTGCGGGCAGCGGTTGCGATGCCTCACCGGCTCCCACTTGGGCAGCATCAACCACTGGCCGAAAATCCGCCGACGTGCAGGCACTGCCGTTCGTACACTCGCTGATGGCCACGCCCGTATCCGTGGTCGCAAACCAGTTGTTGTCATTCGCCGGATCAATCGCCACCCGATCGCCTTCTCCGTCCAGCACCTGCGGCCACACACTGTTTTGCGCACCTGTGCCGGCAGTGCCAGCCACGCCCAGCGCCGCCAGCATCTCATCCGGCTGGCTCGCGCTCACCGCAAAATTGGACACTTCCGAAAGCGATCCAAGCCCCGAATTCAGATTCTGAAAATGCACAGCGTCATCCGCCCCGCATGAAGCCTGCGTCTGGTTCACCACATCCGTCGTACGCCACAAACCGCCGTCATTACCGAAATACACCAGCCCCTGCGCCCCAAAGGTCGCATCAATGGCATGCTCCGAAGGCGCTACCTCTGCCGCCGCGCAACCATCCACATTCGTCGTGTTGCGCCATACACACCCCTGCGCCAGCGAGCATCGATACAGATCCCGCGTACCCACCAGCACGATCGTGTCCTGCTCCCACGGCACCGCCGCCAGTGATAGATCGTAGGTTCCCTGCAATATCCTGCCCGAGCCGTCGCTGGCGTCGATCGCTGTGTCAGAAATCTGCTGGCTGAACTGCACCACGGGGTTCGCGCACCCCGAAGTTCCGGCGCTGCAAACATCCCGCCACAATCCCTGGTCCTCATCATTGGCCTCCACGGTGATCGCGAAAGTATCGCCGGTAGCCGGCTGTACCGCCACCGTCCCTCGATAGATCGGGCAGCCCGGCGATCCCGACTCCGATACATCGGCCGGACACGCAGCTGTCGTCAGATTCGCGCCCGGCTGATTCGCCAGTCGCGTCCAGTTTTCGCCGTCGCGCGATTCGTAATAGCCGTGGTAACGAATGGCTGCGAAAAACATCTGCCGCACCGGATTCCACACCACGCTTGTCGCCGCGTTTCCGCCGCCCTGCCCATCAAGCTGTGGCGATTCAAATGCCACGCCGTTGTCGCTCAACGTCGCCAGCGTCCACGTCGCACCCGCATCGGTCGAATAGTACAACCCCAGAACGTTGTTGGCGGGAACCGGTACAGCCCCCTCCACGAAAGCAACTGCTGAATCGGTAACCGCCGCCACCACCAGGTCCGGATTCACCGTGCTCCACGCAAATCCCGCGAATGCGTCACCGTAGAATCCCAGCGCCTCCGTCGGCCCGCTCAGGTCCGCGTGCGGAATCAGGCTCCACGTCTGCCCACCGTCGGTCGAACGCAAAATCCCTTCGCCGTAATACGAATCCGTCGCATCGTTGGGATCGCCCGTTCCCGCCAGGACGACACCAGTCCCGCCCGGCTGCACCGTGATCGCGCCAATGCTCAGCGAGTACGGGCTCGGCGGAGAATATGCGGAAGTCGTATCGGTCAGCGACTGAAACGTCACATCCGCGGGAAGCCCGGCCGCATTCGTCGAGCGCCACACGCCCCCGCCCGTTGTGCCCAGATACACCGTATTACCGCTCGTATCCGAAGGGTCCGCTGCAATGCTTGTCACGCGCCCTGCGATCAGTCCAAAGCGGCTCGTAAGCACCTGCATCGGCCCCACTGGTGTCCACGTTCCGCTGCCCGTCACCGATGCCGTCGCCTGCGCCTTGGCGAGCTTCGTCAAAGCGGCCAGATACATTCTGGCCGCTTCTCCGCGCGGCAACTGAGGGATGCCGCGTTCCGCGAGGAACTTGCTTGCGTTCTTCTGCGCCTCTACCGCGCCAAAATTCTTCGTCTGCCGAGGCAGCATCATTTGCCCCGAGCCCGCCGCCGAGAGGCAGAACGCCAGCCCCAGCGTCAAACCGCGCATGTTACGTCGCCCGCGCCTAACCAGGGTTCCTCCCATGCGCCTCCTTCTTACACATAAGGAGACAGATCAACTCACACGCCATGAATCTGCATCGCTGCAGTCATGACGCAGTGTCGCAGTCCATACTTAGGCCTGCGACCGCTCGCTGAAAACAGATTTGTCAGGGTTGATTATGGAGGCGCACACAAAGCTGCGAAACATTACTTCCGTTTGCAGACTTTTCAGGCTTCCGCCAGTTCTTCCATCTGGCGAATATATCGCTTCGAGTCAAATTTCTTACCCGTCGAGTTACCCGACATATAACGAATCGTGCCGAAAATCTCCCTTTCAAACCACGGCCGGTCGTGGACGCCGCCAATCGCCCATGCCACTCCCGCATAACCATTCGGATCGCGACCATCCAGAAAATACTTATCATTCAGAATTACGGCAAACTCCCACGCCTTCGCCGGCGATGGCGTCCACTCCAGAATCTTCTTTGCCCAGTACATTCGCAGATAGTTATGCATCCATCCGGCATGCAGCATCTGCCGTTGCGCCGCATTCCATAACTCGTCATGAGTCTCGGCATGCTCCAGTTGCTCCAGCGTGTAGACCGGATTCCTTCTATCTCCCGCATGCTCCCGCAGCGTCTTCTGCGCCCATTCCAGCGCCGATTCAATCGAGTCGTACTGCGGCACATACTTCACAAAATTCACCGCAAGCTCGCGCCACTGGATCAGCTCATTCAGATAGCCCTCCTTAGCCTGCTGCGTCGCCAGGCCTTTCTTGCACGCATCCTCTACCGCCAGCGCAATCGTCAGTGGGCTGATATGTCCAAAATGCAGATAGGGCGACAACCGGCTCGTCCCATCCACCTCAGGATGATTCCGCATCGTTGCATAGTTTGCCAGCTTCGTTGTTACGAATTCCTTCAGCAGTTTCTGTGCCGCACGCGTCCCGCCATGAAACGAATCCACCGGCTTCACTGACCGGTCAAAATCGCGCCAGCCTTTTGTAATATCTTCCGTTACGTTAAGAGCTTCGAATCCCTTCGGCCTCGGCCACGACTTCTGCGCCATGACGATCGGCTGTGCTGCCAGATACTGCGGCAGCAGCGGCTCCATCCGTTTGCGCAGGATGTGAACCATGTACTGATGCTTCGCAAACAGCTTCGACGGAACCACCACATCGGCATCCACCGTCCAGAACGGCAACTTCAGCCGCTGCGCCAGCACCCTCCGCCATCGTTCCGGCTCGCGGCAGGGATTCTCATCTCCAATCACCATCGCTGCCTGCACTTCGTCCAGAAACCTCTCGAGCGAATGATTGGGCGCGCGCCGCACCACAAACGTCACGTTGCGCTCGGCCATATCTGCTTCGATATCCGCGAGCCCCTGGTTCAGAAACACGTAGTGCCGCAGATTCGCATGCGGAAAATTCGATATCGCAGAAAAGAACGCCACCACCGGCAACCCAAGTGTATTGCCAATCTTGATCGCCGTATCCAGCGCCGGATTATCGAGCGCCCTCTGCGCCCGCTGCATCCAGTAGACGACGCATTTCCCGTCGGCCGGCGGCACGCCCGCACGACGCACCGTCATGCGAGCATCTTCCGTCAGTTTCCTGATCTCCGCCGGCAGTCCATCCGCTTTCGTCACATCGGCCGCTCCACTCATGCCCTTCATCCTACCGGCCACGACCTCGCGTCCATCCTGTCATGCTGACAACGCGTTGACGACACCAAAACATCGCCGCGGCAAACTCGTTCCCTCTATAGCGCCATGACCAGCAACCGCGGTTCGGTCATCTCCTCCATCGCATAGCGAATCCCCTCGCGCCCCATCCCCGACGCTTTCACCCCTCCATACGGCATCGGATCCATCCTCCACGTCGGCGTATCGCCCACCACCAGGCCGCCCACTTCCAGTCGCTCGTAGGCCTGGAAGATCCTCCCGGCATCGCGCGTGAATAATCCCGCCTGCAAGCCATACTGCGACCGGTTGACCTCTGCCAGAACCTCCTCAAAATCCTCGAACCGCTCGACCACCATCACCGGCCCGAACACCTCTTCGTCCAGCACTTTCATGCCCGGCTTTGTCCCGGTCAAAATCACCGGCGCTACCACGGATTCCCGATGCCCGCCGCCCGCCAGCAAGATCGCTCCGCCCGCTTCCGCCTCGCGCACCCACTCTCTCACCCGCTCCGCATCGCTGGGCCGAATCAGCGGGCCAACATCCGTTTCCTCATCGGCGGGATCTCCACACCGCAGCGCCTCGGCTTCCTTCACCGCGGCCTCAATGAACCGGTGAAAAATCGGCCGCTCCACATACACTCGCTGTACTGAAATGCAACTCTGCCCCGCGTACCCCGTCGCCGCGCGTACGGTCTTCTTTGCCGCTCCCGCAATATCCGGCCAGTCGCCTGCGACGACCATCGCAGCATTACCGCCCAGTTCCAGCAACACTGACTTCTTTCCAGCAATCCGCTTCAGTTCCCAGCCCACTTTGGCGCTGCCGGTAAAACTCACCTGCCGGATATCCTCGTTTTTCTCAACCAGCTTCCGCGCCAGTTCGTTGTCCACATGCAGCACGCTCAGTGCGCCCCGTGGCCACCCCACTGCCTCGCCCGCCTTGTAAATCAACTCCGCCAGCCGAATCGCTGTGAATGGCGTCTGCGGCGCGGGTTTCAGCACCACCGGGCATCCCGCTGCAATCGCAGGAGCCAGCTTATGCGCTACCAGGTTCAGCGGAAAATTAAACGGCGTTATCGCCAGCACCGGCCCGCGCGGAAACCGCCGCACCATGCTCCAGCGCCCCTCGCTGCCCGGAGCCCAGTCCAGCGGCATCACTTCACCCGCACGCCGCAACGCTTCTTCAGCTGCCGTACGAAACGTCAGCACCGCGCGATCCACTTCACCCAGCGCAGCCTTACGCGGCTTCCCCGCCTCGGCAATAATCACGGCTGCGAGGGATTCTTTCTCGGCCTCAATCGCCCGCTCCACCGCGTGCAGCATTTCGCTCCGTTTTTGTGAAGGCAGCCCTGTCATTGCCGCGCTCGCTTCCGCAGCCAGCCGCGCCGCCTTCCACGCCTGCTCCTCGCTGGCCAGCGCCACCCTGCCCACCTCACGCTGGTCCCATGGAGCCCGCACCTCAATCCATCGCTCGCCTTTCGTTTCCGTTCCAGCCAGAAAAAATCCGCGCTCTCCCAATTCGCTCATATCCGCTCCTGCGCACAACCTGCCTAAGCATTTTCAACTCTCGCTCCGGCAACGCGCCTCAGTCTTGTTCTACACTCCGTCCATGACCGATGGCCGCCGCCCTGTACGTTACGATGCCGAACTCGCCTGCCGCCAACTTGCCGACGCCGATCCCCGCCTCGGCAAACTCATCGCCGCCGCAGGCCCATTCACCCTCCGGCTCAAGTCACAACATTCGCCTTTTGAGGCCCTGCTCGAATCCATCATCTATCAGCAGCTCCACGGCAAGGCCGCCGCAGCCATCCTCAAGCGCCTGCTCGAGTCCTTCGGCGACTACCACCCCGCCCCCGAACACCTGCTCGCCGCCTCCGACGATCAGCTTCGCGCCGCCGGCGTCTCGCAAGGCAAGATTCTCGCACTTCGCGATCTCGCCTCCAAGACGCTCGACGGCACCGTCCCCACTCTGGCACGCATCCGTCGCATGCCTGACGAAGAAATCATCGCCCGTCTCACCTCCGTCCGCGGCATCGGCCCCTGGACCGTCGAAATGCTCCTCATCTTCCGCCTCGGACGCCCCAACGTGCTCCCCCTAACCGACTCCTGCGTCCGAAAAGGCTTTGCGCTAACCTTCCATCGCCTGCCCAAATCCAAACCCTTTGACGCTTCCATGCTTGCCGACATGAAAGACCTCGCCCGCCGCGGCCGACGCTGGGAGCCATGGCGTTCCGTTGCAAGCTGGTATCTCTGGCGAGCCTGCGACCTCGCCGGAAAATCCAGCACCCCATTCGCATAATCCGGGGTCTGCAATCTGGCACGGTCTAGCCCCGTGCGTCCAAACACGCTTCTAAGCAACAATGTAGGCAGGAGATTTCTCGAAAATGGCCTCGGAGAACCGCTTCGTCTGTGTGCACGCCCATTTCTACCAGCCGCCCCGCGAGAATCCCTGGCTCGAAACCGTCGAAATCCAGCCCTCTGCGGCCCCCTTCCACGACTGGAACGACCGCGTCACCTTCGAGTGCTATGCGCCCAACAGCGCCTCCCGTATCCTCAACGCGGAAAACCAGATCACCCGGATCATCAACAACTACAGCCGCATCAGCTTCAACTTCGGCCCCACGCTGCTCTCCTGGCTGGAAATAAACACCCCGCGCGTCTACCACGCCATCCTCGACGCCGATGCCGCCAGTCAGCGCCGATTCTCCGGCCACGGATCGGCCATGGCGCAGGCCTACAACCACATCATCCTGCCGCTCGCCAACCGCCGCGACAAGACCACCCAGGTACTCTGGGGCATCGCCGACTTCAAAGCCCGTTTCAATCGCGATCCCGAGGGCATGTGGCTGCCGGAAACCGCCGTCGATCTCGAATCCCTTGACATCATGGCCGAGCACGGCCTCAAGTTCGTCGTCCTTGCCCCCCATCAGTGCAAGCGCATCATCCCCATCGTTGCGGAAGGCAGCGCCCCTGCCAGTTTCGCCAAGTGGACCATCACTCCGGGCGATGCCGTCACCACCACCCGCGCCTACCGCATCCAGTTACCCGGCGGACGATCTATCGCGGCCTTTTTCTACGACGGTGCCCGCTCCCGCGCCATCGCCTTCGAGGGGCTCCTCAACAGCGGCGAGGCTTTTTACAATCGCCTCGTTTCCGGATTCTCAGCCGATTCCCGCGATCCCCAGCTCGTCCACGTCGCCACCGACGGCGAAAGCTACGGCCATCATCACCGCTACGGCGACATGGCGCTCGCCTGGATGCTGCAGGAGGTCGAGCAGGCCGAAGGCATCCAGCTCACCAACTACGGCGAGTTTCTCGAGAAATTCCCGCCACAGTGGGATGCCGAAATCGAGGACAACACCTCCTGGAGCTGCGCCCACGGCATCGAGCGCTGGCGTTCCAACTGCGGTTGCAACACCCATCCCGGCTGGTCACAGCAGTGGCGCACCCCCTTGCGCCAATCACTCGACTGGCTGCGCGACTCCATGGCGCCCTTTGCCCAGCGAGCCGCTCTTTCTCTCGGCTTCGACCTCGATCGCGCCCGTAACGGTTACATCAACGTCGTACTCGCCAGAAACGGTTCCAATCACCGCGACAACCTCACTGCAATCAACAATTTCCTCACCGAATTCATCCCCCAGGCCCGCTCACCCGAGTCCCGCGTCGCCGCGCTCAAGCTCATGGAACTCGAACGCCATTCCCTGCTCATGTTCACCAGCTGTGGATGGTTCTTCGACGAAATCAGCGGCATCGAAACGGTGCAGATCGTCGCCTACGCCAGCCGCGTCCTGCAGTTGGCCGCCGAACTCTTCGGTCCCAACGCCGCCGACCTCGAAGAAGAATTCATTCGCCGCCTCGCGGAGGCAAAAAGCAACCTACCCGAAATCGGCAATGGCGGCAGCGTCTACCGCAAATTCGTTCAGCCGCAAAAAGTCGGCCTCAAGCAAGTCGCCGCCCACTATGCCATCAGCTCGGTCTTCACCACCTATACAGACGACACAACCGTCTTTTGCTACTCTGTTTGCCGTCACGCCCACGATGTCTTCAGCTCCGGCCACGCCCGGATGGTCATCGGCCGAGGCAGCATCACGTCGAAAATCACAGAAGAATCGGACATTGTTGTCTTCGCCGTCCTCCATCTCGGCGACCACAATCTCACCGCCGCGGTCAAGCGCTGGACTGCCGCCCTTGAGCCAACCTACGATCCACTCTGTGAATCCCTCAAGGGCGCCATCACACGCGCTGACATTGCGGAGGCTATTCGCATCATCGACCGTCAGTTCGCCGAACCGGGCCCCGACGGCAAACCGCAACCCACGCGCACCTTCTCACTCACCTCGCTCTTTCAGGACGAGCAGCGCCGCATCCTCGGCCTCATTCTGAAGTCCACCCTGACTGAGATCGAAGCCAGCATCTCCGCCATCTACGAAACACAAGCGTCACTGTTACATTTCCTCAGCCAGAGCCACTTGCCCAAGCCTCAGGCTCTGCTGCTGGCGGCGAACTTCGCTGTGAATGTCGGCCTTCGCGATGCCTTGCGCGGCGATCCCGTCGATTCTGTCAAGATTCGCGCCCTCCTCGAAGTCGCCGAATCCGACAAGATCGAGCTCGACCGCCAGGAACTCGGCTACCTCGCCGGGAACCGAATGAAGGAAATCATGATTTCCCTCCTCGACCACATCGGCAGCACCGATTACGCCGAAACAGCTCTCACGCTGGCCCGCACTCTGAACCTGTTTCCTTTCGACACCCGCATCTGGCAGTCTCAGAATCTCTGGCATCAGGCTCTTATCAGGACTCGCTCCGATCCGAAAATCGCCAACGAATGGACAACCCGCTTCCTCGAACTCGGACGTCAACTCCACATATGCGCCGAATGCCTCTGGGCAGATGAGGAATCCACCGGTGCATAGCCGGACCGCGACGATCCGCATTGTTCGCCCGCGGCAGCCGGCATCCCCGCGCCCGCCGCTGCGCATCCACCTTGGAAGGGATCCTCATGCCGCAAGATCGTAAACCTCGCATCTGGCAAGCATTTGTCGTGCCCGCAGCGCTCGGAATCTTTTATTGCGTGGTGCTCTGCCTTGCTTTTCCCCACCTCGCATCCAATTTTCCCGTTCACTTCGACGCCGCTGGCACACCCGACCGCTGGGCAGCGACCGGCCCCATGCTTCTGGCATCCCTGGTGGTCATCGGGTTGCTCTTTTTTGTCCTCGGAATTTCCCTCATCTACAGCGCGGAAAAACGCCTGGGCTGGTGGATCGCCGGACTCGTTTTCGCCGCTTTCATCGGCGCCACAGTCGGAGCCTCCATCGAGTTCATTCACGCGGTGCGATCCTTCCGCGAATTTCATGCGTTCGCCTGGATCGCATGGGCTCTGCTTGCAATTCCGGCTGAAGCGATCTTCTTGCTGATCCCCCGATGGCCTGCCCGTCAGTCTAGGTCTTAGAGCGAATTTGCCGTAGGTATATCCCGGAGCGAAAATGCCCTGCGCGGCTTTTCTGTCAACAAAAGCTGCGCTTGGTTGAATTCAGAAAGTTCACAGTAATAGGGGAAATGCTCTAACTCCGCCACCTCAGTGTCACTGGGCCGTCCATCGGATGCCGCGCCGCCTCGCCCGTCTTTGCGGCCTCCAGCCTTGCCTGTTTCAGCGCAAAATACCACTTCGCCGGCCGGTCCGCATCGTCAATCAGCATCAGGGTCGGATCATATTTCAAACCCTCCGCCTGCTGAATCATCGTCACCTGGTCCTGTTCCACAAACCTTCTGCCAAAAAACTTCGCGATCGGAAGCACCAGCGGCACCTGGTAAAACACGTTCCACGCCGCCGCCACGTCAATCCGGCACGCGTTCGGCTGGGTTGGCGTCACCGTCGTCAGGCTAGCAAACCACTTGTTTCCACAGCGAATTGTCTCGAATCGGCGGTTCGGCAGAACAAAATCAATCGTCGTCGTCACCGGCTCGCCGTACACGCCCAGCAGCTTATACGGAGCGCTGTTGCCTGAGGGGGCATGCGCCGTCATCCTGAAGCCCTGCGGTATCGGTTCAAAATGCTTTTCCTTCTCGTGAATGCTCTTCCGGCTGCGCCACCACCATGACTGATGCACAAATGGCCCGTGCGCCGGATCCATCAGCCCGATAATCCCGTGGTCCACGTTGCACGGCAACTCTGCCGTCAGGTGCGCGCTCCGGTAGCGTTCGCCAAACTTAGGCACCTCCGGCACCGGCGCAAGCGCAGCGTCTTCCGGCCGCGCGCGCCCGCTGCCCGGCTCCGGAAAATAAACCCACGCATACCCGTCGCGCTCCTCGCACGGATACGCCGTCCCATGCAGGTTCCGCGGAAATGTGTCCCGGCTCGTCAGCGAGGGAATTTCCATGCACTGCCCGCTCACCGGTTCAAAAACCCATCCGTGATACTTGCACGTCACCGCTTCGCCGTCGAACCACCCGCACGAAAGCGGAATCCCGCGGTGTGGGCATGCATCCCGCATCGCAAACACCCTGCCGTCCGCGCGCCGCCCCAAAATCAGCGGTATGCCCATGATCGTCTGCTTCACCAGTTGCTTACCCTGGAGCCCTTCGCTGCGCATCGCTGGGTACCAGTCGTTGTAGAGCAGCGCCGTCGCCGGTCCCTTTGCTTCCGGAACCACAATCCTATTTGCCATAGCCTCTTATTCCTGCCGGTATCTTAAACTTGTACTCTCGTTTCACGCCGAATTTCCATGCACGCGGTCTTCTGTCATTCGCCACGAAAAACAGATGCTCATTGCTCCGGCAGCCCCGCGGATATGGCATTCTAAATGGCGAAGAACCAACGCTGTCCGACGGAGGCTGTGATTCGCTGGAACGTGATTGGCCTTAAAGTGAGTCACAGCTTTCAGGGGAGGGAAACATGCAACGCACTCGTATCGCGGCACTGGTTGCCCTCATTTTCGCGCTCGGCCTTTCCGCCCCGATGGCGCGGCCCCAGATGAGCAGCTATTACTTTGCCGAGGTTCATAAGGTCATCTATCCACCCCCAGCCGTGGCGCCCGGTGAGATTCAGCACGCCATCGCAGACGCCACACGCGAGCACAAGCGCGTCATTGTCGACTTCGGCGGAAACTGGTGCAGCGACTGCAAGGTGCTCGACTACTATCTCCACGAGCCGCCCAACGCCGGCCTGCTCGCCAGGGACTTTATCCTGGTCGATATCAACATCGGGCTCTACACCCACAACCTCGACCTCGCGGAGAAATACAACATTCCTATCCGCAAAGGCGTGCCCGCGCTCGCCGTTCTCAGTTCACGCGGACGGCTCCTCTATAGCCAGACCGGCGGCCAGTTTGAGAACATGAGCCGCATCAGCCTGGACGCCGTCACGGCCTTCCTCGATATGTGGAAGCCGGTGAGGTAATCGCAGCCCATGCCAGCCATGCAAAAGCTGCGGCGTTCACTCCGGCGATTCAGCAATGACCTCAAGCAGGCCGCCTGGAACGCCTTTCGTCACAGTGCTTTTCAAAACTCCAAAGCCGCGGCCTATTCCGGCATTCTCAGCCTCTTTCCCACGCTGCTTGCCATCACCGCGCTCCTCGCCTTGGCACCCGAAGGCACTAGCTTCCTCGGCGAACTGCGCTACGCCGTCAGCCAGATTCTTCCGCCGGATACCATGCTCCTCGTCCAGGCCTACTTCAGTCCCGGACGCGGACGATCCGTTCATCTGGTCATCATCTCCTGCACCATTACGTTCTTCGCCGCCATGAGCCTCATGCTCGCCCTGATGGAAGGCCTGCGCCGTGCTGACCGTCTCCCCCGCAACGCGTGGAACTTCTGGCGCCAGCGGCTCGTTGCCATCTCGCTCGTCCCCGGCATGCTCATCCCCATGTTCTTCGCCACAGCGCTTGTCACCTTGGGCCACAGCATTGAAGAATGGATGATCTTGCAAGCCGGCCATACGCTGCGCTTTTATGTCCTGTTCTTCTGGCGAGCCACGCGCTGGGTCATCGCCCTCTTCACCAGCGTCGTCGTATTGGCCACCTTATACCACTTCGGCATCCCCCGCCGCCGCCACTGGAAGCACGT
>JAJZJJ010000004.1:12985-19752 GCA_021810175.1 Acidobacteriota bacterium
GCACGTTTTGCTGGGTGCGTTTCTCTCCACCGCGATGTGGTTCCTCGCGACCCTCCTCTTCGGCTGGTACGTCGGACGCTCCACACGCTATCAGCTCGTTTACGGTTCGCTCAGTGCGGGCGTGGCCACCATCGTCTGGCTCTACATGGTTTCCCTCATCATCCTCTACGGCGCGGAGTTCAATGCCCAGGTCTATCGCATCGACCGCCCCGAGCCCGGCGAATTCGACACCGAACCCTTTACCCCGCAAACGCCTGCCAAACCCTCCACGCAACACCCTCACGCACGCAACACCGCACCCCAGACAAAAGTTCCCACCGCAAATGCGGCCGATGCCCGCGAAGACCACCCCGCGCTTCCGCTAAAATGATTTCGTTGGCGTCATCCTGAAAGACGCCGCTCAGTATTGGGGGATGGATGAATTTCTCGTATGCCGGCTCTGATTCGGCTCACAAGCCACGCCGCGCCAAGATCGTTGCTACCCTGGGACCTGCTTCCTCGCATGCCGATGTTTTCCGTGAACTGGTTCGCGCCGGCCTCGACGTCGCCCGCCTGAACTTCTCGCATGGCACACATCCTGAAAAACTTAAGCTCATTGAAATGGTGCGCGCCGTCTCCAGATCCGAAGGCAAGCATGTCTGCATCCTCGCCGACCTGCAGGGCCCCAAGATTCGCACTGGCCGCCTCCAGAATCGAATCCCGGTTCAGCTCAAGGCCGGCCAGTCGCTCACCATCACCCCCCGCGACATCGCCGGAACCGCGACGGTCATATCCACCACTTTCACCACCCTTGCTGAAAATCTCTCCGCGGGTGACCGCATCCTGCTCTCCGACGGCCTCATCGAACTCCGCGTCTCCGCCATCCACGGTGAAGACGTCGAGTGTGCCGTCCTCAACGGCGGGACTCTCGGCGAACACAAGGGCATCAACCTGCCCGGCATCCCCGTCAAGGTTCCGTCGCTGACCGAAAAGGACGAAATCGATCTCGAGTTCGCCCTCCAACACGACGTCGACGCCATCGCCCTGTCCTTCGTCCGCACCGCGGAAGACGTTAAGCTCGTCAAGGACCGCATCGCGGCTTCCGGCACCGGCGCATGGCTCATCGCCAAGCTGGAAAAGCCCCAGGCCATCGACAATCTCGACTCCATCCTCGAAGTCGCCGACGGCATCATGGTCGCCCGCGGCGATCTCGGCGTTGAAGTCCCTCCCGAGCGCGTCCCCGCTATTCAGAAGCACATGATTCGCCGCGCGGCCGCTTATCGCAAGCCCGTCATCACCGCAACGCAGATGCTGGAATCCATGATCGAAAACCCGCGCCCCACCCGCGCGGAAGCCAGCGACGTCGCCAACGCCGTATACGACGGTACCGACGCGGTCATGCTCTCGGCCGAAACCGCTGCCGGCAAGTACCCCGTCGAAGCTGTCCGCATGATGTCCCGTATCGTCGCGGAAACTGAAAGCAACCTGCATAGCGGCAATATCGAAGCCCGGCCCGATCACCTCAAGCTCTCGATTCCTGAAACTATCTGCGAATCCATGGCGCACGCTGCCGACGACCTCGACGTCGCCGCCATCGCTGTCTTCACCGAAACTGGC
Source organism: Acidobacteriota bacterium (assembly GCA_021810175.1). Next base: position 14,582 of record JAJZJJ010000004.1, read on the forward strand.
ACCACGGCCCGTCAGCTTTCCAAGTATCGCCCCAAGCCGCCCATCTACGCGCTTTCCAGCGTCGAACCGGTCATTAACCGCATGGCCATGCTCTGGGGCGTGCGCCCCATTCTCTGCACCAAGGCCACCACCACGGAAGAAATGGTCGATATGGCCGAACAGGTCATCCTGGAAGGCGGCTATGCCGGCCGCCACGACATCCTCGGCATCGTCGCTGGCACCCGGACCCTCAGCGGATCCACCAACTTCCTCCGCCTCCACGTCATCGGCGATCTGGCTCCCGAACACTCCGCGGATCACACCGCCGAGCAGCACCCTGAGCCGGTTTCCACCAAAGCCTGATTTCCCCCTGAATCCACGGTGCCCCACTCAAGTCCGGTTTCCGGCTTGACTGGGGCACTGGCCGCTTCACCACTGGCCGCTTTATTCCTGACTCCTGGCCACCGCCTCTTATACTCTCTTCCCATGGGTCGCATTCGCGTTCTTTCCGATCAGGTGGCCAACCAGATCGCCGCCGGCGAGGTCGTGGACCGTCCCGCCTCCGTCGTCAAGGAGCTTCTCGAAAACGCCCTCGATGCCGAAGCTACCCGTATCCGCGTTGAAGTCGAAGGCGGCGGACGCAAGCTCATCCGCGTCATCGACAATGGCCACGGCATGGTCCGCGACGACGCCATGCTCGCCTTCGAGCGCCACGCCACTTCCAAGATCCGCAGCAGCGACGATCTGCTTTCCATCGCTACCCTCGGCTTCCGCGGCGAAGCCCTGCCCTCCATCGCCTCCATCGCGCGCCTGGAAATGACCACCCGCGCCCGCGGCGAAACCTCCGGCACCCTCATTGAAATCACCGGCGGCAAAATACAGCGCGTCGAAGACGCCGGAGCGCCCGAAGGCACCACCTTCACCATTCGAGACCTTTTCTTCAATACCCCTGCGCGTCGCAAATTCCTCCGGGCTGAAAGCACTGAGCTTTCCCACGTCTCTGCCCTCGTCACCCATTACGCGCTCGCCCACCCTGACAAGCACTTCGAACTGCACTCCGCCACGCAAACCCTCCTGCTCGCCCCGCCCGTCAAGAGCCCGGCCGACCGCGTCTTCCAGATCTTCGGCGCCGAAACCCTCTCGCAACTCATCAACGTCGCCGCCGAGCGCCCGTTTGACCGCGCCGGCCTGCCCGAGCCGCCGCCATGGCGCCGCGATCAGGATTATCAGCCGCCTGACCCCGGTTTCCTCCGCGTACGCGGCTTCGTCTCCAAGCCTGCCCTGCAAAAGCTCAACCGCAATTCCATTTACATCTTCGTTAACAATCGCCTCATCCGCGACCGCCTCGTGCTCCACGCAATCACCGAGGCTTACCGCAACATCATCCCGCCCACCTCGTTTCCCGTCGCCCTGCTCTTCCTGGAAATGCCGCCTCATGAGGTCGACGTCAATGTCCACCCCTCCAAAACCGAGGTCCGCTTCCGCCAGAACACCGTCATCCACGACTTCGTCCGCGACGCCGTCCGCAACACCCTCATGAAAGCGCGTCCCACCGCCGAATTCCTCGCCGCGCTCCACGGTTCCCAACCCGTCTCCTCCGTTCTGCCCGCCGGCGAGCCCATGCAGGATTCCGCATACCCCGTCACGGACTCCGAACCCATCCCCGCCGATCCTGAAGTCGCCGCCTTCACCCTCACGCAGCCCGCCCAGCAACCCTCCGCTCAACCACTGCCTTTCGCCCTTGCGGAAAATCTTCGCTACGCCTTTTCGCCCAGCGTCGGACCCACCGCCGCAACGCCGGAATCCCCGCTGCCGCAGGCTACGGAAGCTTCCGCCGTCATCGTTCCCGGCGGAAGCTGCGGTCACGAGCACTCCGAAGAACCAGTTCCACCGCCCGGCGGCGCGGAAGCCAACCTCACCTCGCTCGCGTCCCTCAAGCCCCTCGGCCAGCTCCGTGAGTCTTTCATCCTCGCCGTCAACGACGAGGGCTTCTGGATCATCGATCAGCACGTCGCCCACGAACGCGTCCTTTTCGAGAAAATCCTCCGCGAGCGTGAGGTCGAGCGCGTCCATCGCCAGCGCCTCCTCATGCCCATGCTTATCAATTTGCTCCCCGAGCAGATGGTCCGTTTCGCCGAAATCGCCGCCGAACTGGATCGCAATGGCTTTGAAGCCGAACCCTTTGGCCCCCACACCATCGCCGTCAAAGCAGCTCCCGTCGGCCTCGAAGGCGCACGTCTCGAGCGCATGCTCATGGAGGTCCTCGAACAGGCTGGCAACTCCGCTCAATCGGAAAATCTCGAAACCATGCGCACCCGCATCGCCGCCTCGATCGCCTGCCATTCCGCCATTAAGGTCAACTTCCCGCTTGACATCCAGCGCATGGAATGGCTCCTCGCCGAGCTCGCCCGCACCGCCCATCCCACCAGTTGCCCCCACGGCCGCCCAATTGCTTTACGATATTCATGGAAGGACATTCAGCGCGCTTTCGAGCGCATCTAGTCACTTTAGCCCTTAGCTCTTGGCCGTTCGCTTCCAGCTAAAAGCTAATGGCCAAAAGCTGGCAGCTATCTGTACCGTCCCCTTCCCTGTAAAGGACCTTCTTTGACATCGCAGCAGCTTATCGAGGCGCGTGCCGCCCTCTGGCATCACAATGCCGAACCCATTCTTACCCTGGAAGAAGCCGCATCCTGGGTCGCCACCACCGGCTTTCTTCTTTTTCTCCCGCGCCGCCAGCAGCTCCGCGCACCCAGCCCCACATTTGTTGAAGCCTGCATGGGCAGGCTCGAGCACACGCCCGCGCGCCCGGATATCGAAAACGCTCTCTCGCTTGCCCGTCGCCTTTTCACCACTGGCGAGGTCTTTCCGCTCAACCTGCTCGGCACGCTCAGCGAAGAACCCGATTTTCTCATCGCTCGCGACCGCCTCCCGTGGCTCTTCTCCCTGCGCGGCGACCGCGCATGGAAAGCCGCGCCCGGCGGCCGCACCTCGCCCCTCAATATCAGCGTCTGGAAGCTCCTCGACGAGCAGGGCGAGCTCACCGCCGACCAGATCCGCTCCGGCGTAGGTCGCGAAGTCACCGACTCGTCCATACGCCGCGCCCTCATCGACCTCTGGGGCACCCTCCGTGTCTTTCCCCGCTATCACGACGGCGAAACCACCTGGGCGCTCGCCAAAACTCTTTGCCCCAGGGAGTGCACCAAGGGAACCACCACCGCCCAGAGTGCAGCGCTCTCGCTCTTCCTCGCCGACTACCTGCGTTCGGCCATCGCAGCCACTGAGGATGAAGCCGCATCTTTCCTGTCGCCGCTCGCCTCGCGCTCCAGGCTGCGCGAAGTCCTCCACGCGCTCGTGTCCACGCGCCAGCTCTCCACCATTCCTCTCGGCCCCAACACGCTCTACTACGTTGCCGGGGAACTGCCCGAATTCCCTGAGATCGTTGCGCCCCAGCCCGCCGAAGCCCCCGCGCCAACCGCGGAAGAAATCGAAAGCGTGTCAGAACACGTAACTCCCGTTGGTCACGAGCCTCACGAACGCATCCACAAGTACACGCCGCGCACCGAACCACGCGAACCATATCGGCGCTCCGAGCGTCCCGCTGCGCGCCGCGAATTCAAGCCCCGCCGGTTCGAAGGCGGATACAACCGCCCATCCCGTGACGATCGGGAAGGCCGCCCCGAACGCAGCGAAACAGGATTCCGTCCCCGCCGCGAAGGCGGCTTCAAACCCCGTGACGACCGTAGCTTCAAACCGCGCCGCGAAGGCGGCTTCAAACCCCGTGAGGGGCGCAGCTTCGAACCCCGCAGCGAAAGCGGCTTCCGTCCGCCATTCCGCAAACCGCGCCCGGAAGCAGACTCCGGCTTCGCCGAATCCGATCACCCAGAACGCGCACCGCGTTCTACCGGCGAAGATCGCCCTCCGTTCCGCAAATCCACATCCGGCGAACGGCACAAGCCCTTCGGCCAGAAATTCGAACGCAGCGGAGAACGCAAACCCTACGGCGAGCGAAAATCTTACGGCGCACGCGGAGAACGCAGCGAGCGCAAACCCTACGGCGAGCGAAAGCCCTATGCCAACCGCCCCGACTTCCGCAAATCTCGCGACGGCGAAGACCGCCCCCACCGCGACGCAGAATCCTCCGAGCGTCCGCCCCGCAAGTCCTTCGGCAAAACCGGCGGCTTCTCCAAACCCGGAGTCAAATCTGGAGCCAGACCCGGCGCCAAAAGCTTCGGCAAAGGCCCCGGCAAGGGATTCGGAAAAACCACCGGCACAGGCCCCAAAAAGTCCTACGGCAAACCCGGCGGAAAATCAGGCTTCGGCAAAGCTCCCGGAAAAAGCTTCGGTAAAAACTTCAGCAAAGGCCCGGGGAAAGGACCTGGGAAAGGGAAACCCCGCGGCCCGGGCAAACCACGCCGCTCGGAGTAACTTTTCCGCGCGGCGCACTGCCTGAATCCGAATGACAGACAGGCACGAAAGGACTGCCCCGAATAGATGACAGACGCCACGCCAGCCCGCAAGCCCATCATCGCCATTGACGGCCCTGCCGGAGCCGGCAAGAGCACGGTCGCGCGCCATCTTGCCGCCCGCTTCGGCCTGCTCAATCTTGAGTCCGGCGCCATGTATCGCGCCTTCGCGCGCAAAGCTCTCGACTCCGGTGTCGCCCCCGACCACCCCGAAGCCCTCAAGGCCCTCGCACGCACCACCACCATTGCGCTTGAGCCAACCCCCGATGGAAACCGCGTCCTGCTCGACGGCGTCGACGTCACCGCCTCCCTGCGCGACCCCGCTGTCACTCAGGCAGCCTCGCGCGTCAGCGTCCACCCCGCCATCCGCTCCTGGATGGTTGATCTCCAGCGCGCCATGGGCCGCAACGGCGGCATCGTCATGGAAGGCCGCGACATCGGCACCGTCGTCTTCCCTGACGCCGAAATCAAGTTCTTCCTCGACGCCTCGCCCGAAGCCCGCAGCCAGCGCCGCTATCTGGAAACTCCATCGGCCGCCGCCACGCCAGAAGCTCTCCACGAAGAGCTCCGCAAACGCGACGAGCGGGACCGCAACCGGGCTGAATCCCCGCTGCGTCCCGCTCCTGATGCCATTGTCATCGATTCAACCGAGCTCACACTCGATCAGGTGCTCGCACGCATCGAATCTGTCGTTATTGAACGGTTGGGTGTACGGGTTTCTGGCTCTTG
>JAJZJJ010000504.1 GCA_021810175.1 Acidobacteriota bacterium
CGCTTCGCTCTGAATGACAACGTTTTTGGAGCGGGGATTTTCGGATCCCGCCCAAGCGGAGCTTGGACGGGGCACCCATTTTCTTTCTGCTACTGACTTACAAACTGCAGGTCCCTCCGCTGCGTTCGCTCACCTTGCGGTGAGCCAACTTCGGTCGGGATGACAATATTTTTTTGGGGCGGGCAATTCCACCCACGCTTTGCTTGGGTGGGCCGCCACCTGTGCACTGATGGTTAGATGAGTTCGCGGAGGCGGAGGGCGATTTGCTGGGAGTTGCGGGTGAGCTGGAGGGCGTCTTCGATGCGGCCGGCTCGTTCGGCTTCTGCGATGGCGGTGCGTAGTTCGCGCTGCTGCTGCTCAAGGGCGATGCGGCGGATGGTGAGGACGGTGGTTTCGACTTCGGCGGCGGTGGGTTCAGCGTCGTGGACGGAGACGAAGAGGCTGGCGAGGAGCTGCTTTTGCTGCGGTTCTTCGATGGCGGCGAGCGGGTCGGCGCCGTGGGGGCGGGCGCGGAGGCGGTCGATGATCTGGAGGACGTCTTCGCGGACGCGGGCGAAGTCGGAGGCGTGCTCGGCGAGGGCGTTCTCCGCGGTGACGCGGGCCTCGGCGGAGTGGGGCGCGGCGAAGGCCATGAGGAGGATCTGCTCGGCGCGAGTGAGTGGGAAGGCCTGCGCGGTGGAGATGAAGTCGCGGCGTTTGGCGGCGGCCTGCTTGAGCTCTTCGCGGACGAGAGAGGAGTCGATGCCGAGTGCGTGGGCAGCGTTGGAGGCGAATTCGTCGCGGGCGATGCGGTTGGGGACGCGGCGAATGTGGGGCAGGAGGTAGTTGAGGGCCTTGACCTTGGCTTCGGGCGAGCGTGGCGGGAAGAGCGTGCGAGCGCGCTCGATGAGGTAGTCCTCGTAGCGGCGCGCTCCGCGAAGGGCTTCCATATAGGCCTTGACGCCGCGCTCGCGGATGTAGCGGTCGGGGTCGAGGCCGCCTTCGAGGGTGATGACTTTGACTTCGAAGCCTTCTTCCGTGAGCAGGCCGATGGATTTTTCGGCGGCGTTGGCTCCGGCGGTGTCGGGGTCAAAGTTGACGATGACGCGCTTGCTGTAGCGGCCAAGGAGACGGGCCTGCATCTCGGTGAAGGCGGTGCCGCTGGTGGCGAGGACGTTGGTGATGCCGGCGAGGTAAGCGGAGATGCAATCCATCTGGCCTTCGACGAGGACGGCGAAGTCGGCTTCGCGGATGGCCTGGCGGGCCTTGTCGAGATTGAAGAGGATTTGGCCCTTGGAGTAGAGGGGCGTTTCCGGCGAGTTGATGTATTTGGGACCGGCTTTGTCGCCGGATTCGATGGCGCGGGCGGTGAAGGCGATGATGCGGCCGGCTTCGTTGGCGATGGGGAAGGTGATGCGCTTGCGGAAGCGGGAGTAGATGGGTCCGGCGGTGCCGTCTTCCTGCTCCTTCCAGGAAAAGAGGCCGGAGCTGCGGAGGGCGTCGAGGTCGGCGGAGCTTTGGAGGCGGTCGCGGAGAGCGTGGAAAGAGTCTGGCGCATAGCCGATGCGGAAGCGGTCGATGCCTTTGTCATCGAGGCCGCGGCCGGTGAGGTAGGCGCGAGCGGCGGCTCCTTCGCCGGAGCGGAGCTGCTCCTGAAACCACTGGGCGGCGGCCTCGTTGAGCTCGATGAGTTTGGAGCGCTGGCGGTGCTCGGCGGCTTCTTCTGGGGAGTGGAATTCGCGCTTGGGGAGCGGGATGCCGCACTTCTGGGCGACGGAGCGAACGGCTTCGGGGAAGCTGACGTTTTCGATTTTCTGGACGAAGGTGAAGACATCGCCGGACTGGCCGCAGCCGAAGCAGTGGAAGAACTGACGTCCGGCATGGACGGAGAAGGAGGGTGTTTTTTCGGAGTGGAAGGGGCAGAGTCCGGAGAAGTTCTGGGCGCCGGCTTTTTTGAGGCGCACGTATTCGCCGATGATCTTGACGATGTCAGCCTGCTGCTTGACGTTCTGGGCGAAATCGGTGGCCATGGCGAAAGGACTGTCTAAGAGTGTAGCCGCAAGGGGTGGTTATTCGAGGCCGAGGACTTGGGCTGGGGTTTGGCCTTGCTGGCGGAGGGTGCGGATGGAGAGGGCATCGTGGCGCTTGGCGAGGCGGCGGCCTTCGGAGTCGGTGACGAGGGGGCAGTGGTACCAGTCGGGCGGGGTCCAGCCGAGGGCGCGGTAGAGCAGGAGCTGGCGGGCGGTGGAGACGAGTAGATCCTGGCCGCGGACGACCTCGGTGATGCGCATGAGGTGATCGTCTACGACGACGGCGAGCTGGTAGGCGGGGACGTTGTCGCGGCGCCAGACGAGGAAGTCGCCGAAGTCGCGACCGGCGATGAGACGCTGGGGGCCGAAGTGGCCGTCGGTGAATTCTATGGCTTCGCCGTCCGGGACCTGGAAGCGCCAGTTGAGACCCGCGGGGGATTCGGGCGGGGTAATCGGCGGGGCGCTGGGATTGGGCCTGCAGGTGCCTGGGTAGATGGGTTCTTCGTCTGTGGTTTGGGAGTCTGTTGGTTGTGTGCTTTCGTGCGGAGCCTGCGCGGCTTGCTGGAGGTCTTTGCGGCTGCAGGTGCAGGGGTAGACGTGGCCGGTGGCGACGAGGGTGCGCCAGGCTTCGAGGTAGAGGTGGCGGCGCTGGCTTTGGGAGTAGGGAGCGTAGGGGCCACCGATGTCAGGGCCTTCGGACCAATGCATGCCGAGCCAGTGGAGGTCTTCGAACATGGCGTGGACGTACTCGGGTCTGGATCGGTCGGGGTCGAGATCCTCGTTGCGGAGGATGAGCGTGCCGTGCTTGGACTGGGCGCGCTGGGCAGCGATCCAGAAGGTGCGGGCGTGGCCGACATGGAGGTATCCGGTGGGAGATGGTGCGATGCGGCCGCGGTAGGACATCGGCTTAGTTTAAGGGAGAGCGGATGGGTCGAGGCAATGGCTCATCCTGCCGGCGGCGAGGCGAAGACAGGACCGTAGGCAGGATGAGCAGGATCGCGGCGGGGTGGTCAGGAGGCGCGCCGGTCCGTTTTGTCCGCGTCCTGATTCATGCCTTCGCTGATGTCTTCGGCGATGCTGCGGGCGGCTTCCTGGGTGTTACCCCAAGCCTCTTTGAGGTTGCCTTTCACCTGATCTGCTCGGCCTTCGTTGACGAGGTTCTGGTCCTTGACGATTTTGCCGGTTTCTTCCTTGACCTTGCCTGCTGCTTTGTCGATTTTTCCGCTGATCTGATTCTGATTCATGAGTTCCATCCTTTCCGGTACGGGTGATTGGGCCGCAAGCGCAAAAGCGCAGCCAGTGGCCCGCCAATTATTGTCTAAATAGTTACGATGGCAAGTTCGACCGTGGGGATGTGAGAGAGAAATGCCTTCTGTTGCAAGTGCCTGAAAGCCCGTTGAAGAAAATGGCGATTGTTGAGTAGATCACTAAAACAGGTCGGGGATGTTGGTGAAGGCGATGCGGGTGGGGGCGGCG
>JAJZJJ010000505.1 GCA_021810175.1 Acidobacteriota bacterium
GTCCCGTCCTGCCCCACCACATGCGTCGCCGGAAGCGGCAACCGCCAGCTCTCCTCGCCGTTCACAAACGGAATATTCACCAGGATGCTCCGGTAATAGCTCCGCTGGTATTCCGGCACCGTGTACGCCAGCCCAAACTTCTCCGCCAGCGCGCACCCCTGATCCGTCAGCAGCGCATACGGAACCTTGTGGTGCCCCGCCGTAAAGTCGCTCTGCCGCTGCGTCTGCGGCGAAATCCCCACCACCAGCCCGCCCCATTCCCTCACCACCGGGTACAGGTCGCGCCACGCCTCCAGCTCCGTTACGCAATACGGGCACCACCGCCCGCGGAAGAACGAAATCACCAGCGGCCCCAGCGCCAGCAGATCCTCCGACCGCACCATCTTGCCTGACGAGTCCGGCAGCTCGAACTCCGGTATCTTTGCCCCCACCGGCAAAATCCGCTCCTCGATTCCCGTCGCGAAAAGCTCTTCCACCGCGCGGTCAATCACCGCCAGCCGCTCCGGCTGCACCAGTGTCCGAGTGTTTTCGGTGATCTGGTCAAGCTGGTCCTGAAGATGCGCCATGCTCCTTATCTTCTCAGATCGAGTCCCCCTCCTGTGTGCCCGAAATCACAGCACAAGCATTCCCCTACGCCTTCTATGCAATCACCCACGTCGTCACGCTCTCCGGCGCTGCCACCGCCCTCCAGGTCCCCTGCTTCACCCGCATCTCCTTGAGCTCCCCGTGGCTCTCCGTCGCTGAAGTCCGCGTCCCAGTCACGCGCGTCCCCGTCACGCCTTTCAGCGTCACCGGGAAACTCCGCTCCTGCATACCCCGGTTGATCGCCACCACAATCGTCTTGCCGCTCGCATCATCATGAAACGCTGACAGATCCACATCCTTATCCGGCATCGCCGTCGCCTCGATCCGGTGCGCCCCCGGCCGAATGAACCGCGCATACTGCCCAATCGTGAACAGCCGCTTGGTCAGCTCATACGTTCCATTCTTGGGATCGATCCCCAGCAGCGATCCCCTCGACTTCTCCGCAATCGACGCGCCCCACCACCACAACCACGCGCTCACCTGGTCCTCCACCACGTGCGTATGCAGCAGCCGCGCCCAGTACACCCCGTCCGTAATATTCGTGATGTTCTTCCCGTCCGCGCTCACTTCCGTCTCCCACACGCGCTTGCCCTGCTTCAGCGCCTGGTGGAAAACTCCTGTCCGCTTGCACAGCGGAACATACGGCGTGTAGTCGTCGGTATACGCATGCGCGGCCACAATATTTACCGCCTTCGCGCACGCCGGATCGTCCAGAATCGTATTGATCGACAAGTCCGTCCACCGCGCGTCTTCATTCACAATGATCTCCGCCGTCACGCCCCTCCGCTCAAAGGTCGGAATCAGCGCCGTCCGCAGAAACACCGCAAGTTGCTCCCCGCTCCAGATGCACGAAGGCCACGGCGCCAGAAAATCCGGCTCGTTCGCCGGCGAAATCGCATAAATCTCAATCCCGAAATGCTTCTTGTACCCCAGCACATACTCCGCCAGATAATCCGCGTACGCCTGGTACATGTCATTCCGCAGCTGTCCCCCGCGATTGACCATCCTTGTCGTCTTCATCCACGCCGGCGGCGACCACGCCGTCGAGAAAAACCTCCCGCAGCCGCGCTTCTTCGCCTCGCCCATCAGCCAGACCTGGTCCTCGTCGCCGCTCCAGTTCCACTTGCCCTGCTCCGGCTCAATCGACTCGCCCGACTCGTTGAACGGCCCCTTCGGCATCCCGCCGTCCTGAATAATGTTCCGCAATATTGAGAAGCCCATCCCCTTCGTCTCATCGAACATCAGCTCCAGCAGGTACTCGCGCTTTTCCGCCGGCATCATCCGCCAGAACGCAGCCTGGTGAAATGCCTCTGAGAATCCAAACCCGTCCATCTGCTGGTGCCGCACCGTCGCATCCACCGTCGCCCCCGGCTCCTGCGCCAGCAGCCTGGGAGCTCCCGCCGCCGCACCTGCCGCCACCGCCGCCCCGCGCACAAAATCCCGCCGATTCATCTTCATCTCCACACCCTCCTCTGCCATGCCGGCTACGGTCCCACGCCAGGAAAAACTTGCCTAGTAAATCAATTTATCCGGAACACGCAGACCATTCTTAAACGATTTTTGCCATTCCTGTCCACTCCACCTCGAATCCCCTCCTGTTTTCATGCATCTCTCATCTCTAGAAGTGCCGTATCTCCCACCCCCTCGCGCTAAACTCATAGATGAGGATCCTCATGCCGGATACACATCGCAGAAAGACCGTTTCGGTCAACATAGGCAAGGTTCGCGTCGGTTCTGACGCTCCCGTCGTCGTCCAGTCCATGACCAACACAGACACCGCCGACGTCCAGTCCACCATCCAGCAGGTCGCCGCGCTTGCCGCCGCCGGATCGGAGCTCGTCCGCGTCACCGTCAACAACGACGCCGCCGCTAAAGCCGTCCCTGCCATCGTTGAAGGCCTCCACAAACTCGGCATCGACGTCCCCATCATTGGCGACTTCCATTACAACGGCCACCAGCTCCTCAAGAAATATCCCGACTGCGCCCAGGCCCTCGCCAAGTACCGCATCAACCCCGGCAACGTCTCCATCGGCCGCAAAGACGACGACAACTTCCGCACCATGGTCGAGTGCGCCGTCGAGAACGACAAGCCCGTCCGCATCGGCGTCAACTGGGGCTCGCTCGATCAGGCCCTCCTCACCCGCCTCATGGACGAAAACTCCCGCCTCGCCGAGCCGCTCCCCGCCCGCTCCGTCATGCTCGAAGCCATGTGCCGCAGCGCCCTCGACTCCGCCGCCGCCGCCGAAAAATACGGCCTCGGCCATGACAAGGTCTTCCTCAGCGCCAAGGTCTCCGGCGTCCTCGATCTCATCGACGTCTACAAGATGCTCGCCGCCCGCTGCGACTACCCCCTCCACCTCGGCCTCACCGAAGCCGGAATGGGCATGAAAGGCATCGTCGCCTCCACCGCCGGCCTCGCGCCCCTGCTGCTCGACGGCATTGGAGACACCATCCGCGTCTCCCTCACTCCCAAGCCCAACGGTGACCGCGCCGAAGAAGTCCACACCGGCCAGCAGATTCTCCAGTCCCTCGGCATCCGCAGCTTCACCCCGCAGGTCACCGCCTGCCCCGGCTGCGGCCGCACCACCAGCACCTTCTTTCAGGAGCTCGCCCAGCAGATCCAGGACTACCTCCGCGACTCCATGCCCGTCTGGCGCCAGACCTACCCCGGCGTCGAAGAACTCAAGCTCGCCGTCATGGGCTGCGTCGTCAACGGCCCCGGCGAATCCAAGCACGCCAACATCGGCATCTCGCTCCCCGGCACCTTCGAGGAACCCAAAGCTCCCGTCTACGTCGATGGCCGCCTCCTCACTACACTCCGTGGAGACACCATCGTTGCCGATTTCCAGAAGATCCTCGACGATTACGTCCGCACCCGCTACGGCTCCGGCAGCGCCA
>JAJZJJ010000506.1 GCA_021810175.1 Acidobacteriota bacterium
CACGGATGATGCCGATGAAACCAAAACGGGAGGCGAAGGGCACAAAGCTCTTCGCCTCTTTGCTTTACGACGAGAGTGGCGGGCGAAGGCATGGAACAGATGATGACAAACGGGATGCGGGACAGTCGCGAGAAGCGGACTTAGGCGGGGATTTCCGTGTATTGTGTTGCAGTCCCAGATTTTTGTTGTCTCCGGTGAACGTAACGGGGGACGCGGTGAGGAAATGAAAGTGAGCCTGGTGGCTGCCGGTTGTACGGATACAGGTGTGCTCCGCAGCAACAATGAAGACACCTTCCGTTGTTGCCGGGAGCAGGGTGTATTCGTGGTTTGCGACGGGATGGGCGGTGCCGCAGCGGGCGAAATTGCCAGCCGGATGGCGGCCGATTACGTGGCGAAGGCGCTGTGCAGGAAGACAGCCGAGGGTGCGGAGCGGAGCGGCGAAGAAGCCATTGAAGCTGTTGTTGTGCAGGCGATTGGCGAGGCGAACCGGAAAATCTATGAGCGCGCACAGCGGGAGTCCGGATACCTGGGAATGGGGACGACGATTGTGCTGGCGCAGGTGGCTCCGGGGATGGCACATGTGGCGCATGTGGGCGACAGTCGGTGCTATTTGTGGCGGAAGGGCCACTTGCAGCTGATGACCCAGGATCACTCGCTTGTAAGCGAACAGGTGCGGCTGGGCAGGTTGAGCCCGGAAGAGGCAGAGAATTCTCCGTACAGGAACGTGATTACACGGGCGCTGGGGACGCAGTCGTCGGTGGCGACCGAGTATCAGCGATTTGGGGTGCTGGAAGGCGACGTGATCCTGCTGTGTTCCGATGGACTGACACGAGAACTGCAGGATGAGGAAATTGCGGGTGTAGTGGCTCAAGCGGCAGCGGGTGAGGATGTGGAGGCGATTTGCCGGTTGCTGGTAGATCGTGCGAACGCAGCCGGGGGGCGGGATAACATCACCTGCGTGCTGGTGCGGGTGTAGAAGCGCCGAACGCATTTCTGCGGGACCAATAATTTGAGAAAAATTTGAGATTGTGATGGGAACTCGCAGGACAACTGCGCGCGTGTGGTGCTAAGCTGGCAGGTTTTCGCCGGAAGCCATGGCTAAATTGACCGGAGGCGCTGTGATGAGCACAACATCCCACCTGCAGCAAGCTGCGATTTCAACCTACCCGTTTACGCTGACCGATGAGCAGGAGCAGTTGCGGAAAGAAATCCGCGACTTTGCCACGCGCGAGGTTGCGCCGCACGTCTCGGAGTGGGATGAGCACAGCACATATCCGCTGGCGGTGGTGAAAGAGATGGGTCGCATGGGGCTCATGGGGATTATTTTCCCCATGGAGTACGGCGGCTCAGGAATGGGCTATGTGGACTATGTGCTGGCGATTGAAGAACTGTCGGCGGTCGACGGGTCAGTGGGAATTATCGTAGCGGCGCATAACTCACTGTGCTCCAACCATATTTTTCTGGCGGGAAATGAAGAGCAGCGGAAGAAGTATATCCACAAGCTGGCGACCGGTGAGTGGATTGGCGCGTGGGGATTGACGGAGCCCGGTTCGGGGTCAGATGCGGCTGGCGCACGTACGACGGCGGTAAAGAAGGGCGGCAAGTGGGTGCTGAACGGCACAAAGACTTTCATCACCAATGCCTCTTACGCCGATGTAGCCGTCGTGATTGCCGTAACGGACAAGACGCAGGGCACGCACGGGCTTTCAGCGTTTGTGGTGGAGAAAGGTACGAAGGGATTCCGGCCGGGCAAGAAGGAGAACAAGCTGGGGCTGCGGGCGAGCGATACGGCGGAGCTGATCTTCGAGGACTGCGAGATTCCGGAAGAGAACCTGCTGGGCAAGCTGAATGAGGGGTTCATCGACGCGATGCGGGTGCTGGATGGCGGACGAATTTCGATTGCGGCACTGTCACTGGGGATTGCGCGCGGCGCGCTGGATGCGTCGCTGAAATATGTGAAAGAGCGGCGGCAGTTCGGAAAGGCGATCGCGGAGTTCCAGGGTATCCAATGGAAGCTGGCGGATATGGCGACGGAGCTGGACGCAGCGCGGCTGCTGACGCAGCGGGCGGCGGTGCTGAAGGATGCGGGCAACAAGGTGACGCGCGAGTCGGCCATGGCGAAGCTGTACGCGAGCGAGGTGGCGGTGAAGATCTGCAACGAGGCGGTGCAGCTGCATGGCGGGTATGGGTTCATCAAGGACTACCCGGTGGAGAAGTATTACCGCGATGTGAAGCTGTGCACGATTGGCGAGGGCACGAGCGAGATTCAGCGGATGGTGATTGGGCGGGAGATCCTGAAGGTGAGTCCGTCGCGGGGATAAGGCAAGCATTGGGCGAGAATCGGAGCAGCGTGAACGAGGCCGGAAGAACGGGCTAGGATTACAGGTATGAAGATGAATGAATACGTCACGCTGGGGCGGTCCGGGTTGCGAGTGAGTCCGTTGTGCCTGGGGACGATGACCTTTGGGAACAGCCGGTGGGGCTCGGAGGACGAAGAGTCGCGGGCTATTTTTGACCGGTACGTGGAAGCGGGCGGCAATTTTCTGGACACGGCGGACGGCTACGCACTGGGCGAGAGCGAACGGCTGCTGGGCCGGTTTGTGGCCGAGACAAAGCTGCGCGATCGGCTGGTGATTGCGACCAAGTTTACGTTTTGTGCGGAAGAGGGAAATCCGAACGCAGGCGGCAACGGGCGGAAGAATATTTACCGGGCGCTGGAGGGTTCGCTGGAGCGACTCGGCATGGATTATGTGGACCTCTACTGGATGCACGCGTGGGACACGGTGACACCGGTAGAGGAGGTGATTGAAACGCTGAATGACCTGATTCGGGCGGGGAAGATTCGGTACTACGGGTTTTCGGATGTTCCGGCGTGGTACGTGGCGCGGGCGGCGACGTTGGCGGAGTGTCATGGGCTCAAGAAGCCGGTGGCGCTGCAACTGGAGTATTCGCTGGTGGAGCGGACGATTGAGCGGGAGCATATTCCGGCGGGGCAGGAGCTGGGGTTAGGGATTTGCCCGTGGAGCCCGCTGGCGAGCGGATTTTTGACGGGCAAATACCGGCACGACAAGAGCACGGAGGAGGGCAAGAGCCGGCTGGATGTGCTGAAGGATGCGCCGAATCCGGTGTTTGGGAAGTTTACGGAGCGTAACTGGAAGATTGTGGACGCAGTGGCGTCCGCGGCGAAGGCAACTGGACACTCGATGGCGCAAATAGCGCTGCATTGGGTGGTGACGCAGCCGGGGGTGACTTCGACCCTGATTGGCGCGACGAAGAAGGAGCAGCTGGAGGATAATCTGGCGGCCATGGAAATCGAGGTTCCGGCCGAGCTGCGTGAGGAACTGGACAAGGTGAGCGCGCTGGAGCCGGCTCACCCGTACATGTTCTTTGACAGGTTTCTGCAGAATCGCGTGAACGGCGGAGTGGCCGTGCACAAGTGGCGTAATGGCTAAGGCATGACGGGATTGCAAAGGGAAATTTCG
>JAJZJJ010000507.1 GCA_021810175.1 Acidobacteriota bacterium
ATGGCGTGCCGCGCGCTCCGGCGGGAGCTGGCTGAAGGGAATCTCCGCGGACGTCTACAGCCCGCGGTTTGCACAGATGGCCCAGGAGATTGCGCAGAAGGAATGCGCGCCCCGGGCTCACGATCCCAACCTGCTCGGCTACTTCAGCGACAACGAACTGCGCTGGGGTCCGGACTGGCGCGGCAAACAGAACATGCTGACCATGTATCTGAACCTGCCCGCCACCGCGCCGGGACGGCAGCACGCCATTGCCTTCCTCAAAAAGAAGTACTCCGGCCACATTCAGCAGCTGAATCAGGCGTGGGGCGTGCATGCGGCCAGCTTCGACAGCATTCCCTCGCAGGGCACAACGAAGGCATTCCAGGCGGACAATCTGCAGTTCCTGGGAATGGTCGCGCGGCGATACTTCGAGATCTGCGCCCACGCCATTCATGCGGCTGACCCCAACCATCTCTACCTGGGAGCGAAATTTGCCGGCCTGCCGCCCGATCCGGTGCTGCGGGCCGCGGCTGCGGCGGACGTGGTCTCGGTGGACATCTACAGCTTCGATCCGCGGCCCATCGTCGAGCACATCGCCAAACTCTCCGGACGGCCGGTGATGGTCGCCGAGTTCGCCTTCCGGGCTGAAAATTCGGGGCTGCCCAACACCCAGGGCGCGGGACCGAAGGTGCCCAACCAGACGGCGCGAGGCCGCGCCTACAAAACCTTCGTGACCGAACTGGAGAGCCTGCCGGCGGCCGTTGGCTACCAGTGGTTCGAGTGGTGCGACGAGCCCAGGCAGGGACGCTTCGACGGCGAGGATTCCAACTACGGGCTGGTGAACATCAAGGATCAGCCCTATGTGAAATTCGTCACCGCGGTCACGGCAGCCAATCGGGAAGCCATCGCGGTCCACCAGAAGCTGATGCAGTAGTCCGCGGCGACACGGCTGAACGTACGGCGCCCTGCTGAATGCACCTGGATTCGAGAGATCCGGGAACGCGCGGGGCGCCGGTACGGACGAATCCCCTCACTATCTTCTGCACGGAAAGATGCGCGATCCGCCTGAGGTTTTCGGGGCCGGCAGACGGCGGTGTTTTCAGGAACGGCGGAAGCGGCGCATGCCGGAAGCGATGCCCGCCGCAGCCGCCACTTTCAGCGTTTCGCCCGCCAGGAACGGCGTCACCGTCAGCATCAGCACCGCACCCAGCGGCTGACCGGTGAGAATCTCAAACCAGGCAGCGCCGGAAAGCAGAATCAGCAGCGCGCCCGATCCGGCGGCCACGGCTGAAGCCGCGAAGCCGCGGCCGAGGCGCTGGCGCAGAGAGCCGATGATCGACACGGCCGCCGGGTAGGCCAGCAGATACCCGCCCGTGGGGCCGAAAATGTGCAGGAATCCCACCGGACCGATCGGGCTGAGAACCGGGAGCCCGGCCATCCCTTCGATCAGATAGAGCACCATGGCGGACGCGGCCACGCCCGGCTCCAGCAGCAGGCCCAGCAGCACCACCGCGAAGGTCTGCAGAGTCACGGGAACCGGCGTAAACCACAGCGGAATGGTGACCTGCGCGCCGATGGCAACCAGCAGGGAGCCCAGAACAACCTGAACAGCGCGGCGGCCCAGTTTGGACTGGACGGCGGCAAGGGTTCGCGTTTGGACAGAGGCAGAATTCATTCCGGGGCTCCGAATCTAGATGGTTTCATCCGGGTGCTCGGCGCGCGCGCGGGTCGCGCGCCGGTGCTGCACGATGTGCCGGGCCGTCAATAATACCGCGGAGACCAGAGCAACCGTGCTGAGGACGTAGATGCCGTAAAGAAGCAGCACAGCCGAAAGAATACCAAAACTGCCCTCCGCGATCACGGACTAATGCGATTCGGGACCCTGAATGTGAATGCCGCATTCCAGCTTTTGTCCGCCCCAGCGCCCCGACCGGGGATCGTTCGGGTCCGAAGGCAGGCTGGTGCAGGGAGCGCAGCCGATGCTGCTGTAGCCCAGATCGTAGAGCGGCAGCAGCGGGATTCCATGCTCTTCCGCATAGGCCCATACGTCGGCTTTGCTCCAGTCGGTGAGGGGATTCAGCTTGCGCAGTACGTGGCCGCCTGGCAGGGTGAAGTCCTCCTCCACCTGCAGGTGAGCGCGCGATTTGGACTGCTCGCGGCGCAGGCCGGTCACCCATGTCCGGTAGTCCCCCAGGGAGCGGAAGAGCGGCTCGACCTTGCGCATACCGCAGCAGCGGTCCGGCGCGGTCTGGTTCAGAATGCCAAACTGCGACTCCTGTTCGGCCACCGTCTGCCGGGGAAAGATGTTCACCAGGTTCAGGTTCCATTCCTGCGCCACGCGATCCCGGTAGGCCAGCGTCTCGGGAAAGTGATATCCCGTTTCAAGGAACACGACGGGAACGCGGGGAAGAATCTCCCGGACCATATGCAGCACCACCACATCCTCGGCCTGAAAGCTGCTCGTCACGCAGACATCGTCCGCACCGTACAGCTTGTCCCGCAGAAACTCCCGCGCCTCGAGGGCCTTATCCTTCATCGCCACCAGCAGATCCATTGTTTCTCCTGTGTTTGCAGTTCCCACTTCGCGGATCAAACGCCTCCCCGCAGTTCGGCAGCTCGTGCAGCATCAACAGTTCGCCGTCATGCGCTGTTCCTCTCCATCCGCGGCCTGGCCGATTTCTCGGTCCGTGCCGGCGGCTCGCAAAAATGAAAAACCCGCGCCAGCCATAGGCTGTAAACGCGGGCTTTCGAGAATCTGGTCGGCTTTTAGGGATTTCAGCCAGTCAGACCACAAGCCCGGAACATGCGACAACAATCGCAGAAAACTACCGGCATGTGGACCTGATTCATTGTCCTTTCACTATATGCATGACTGGCGATTGGGTCAAATCTTTTCGGAAGAAAGATTGTCTCTCTCGCCCGTCAGGAAGCCGCGGCCGTCTCCATCTCTACGCCGGTATGCGGCTGTGCGCGATGCGGCCGCGAAACCAGCCGCACTCCCTCGGGCCCCTTCTCCAGCGTCAGGCTTCGGCAACAGTCGCCGCAGAGCCAGTAGTGCTCCAGCCGCCGCGCGCGCTTTCCTGTTTTCGGTTCGATCCGATCGGCCGAATCGAAGATGAAGATCTTCCCTTCCCGCAGATAATGCAGCGGTCTGGCACATTTCGGATTTGCGCAATTGCTCACCATAACTCCATCCTTCTCCTCTGCGCGCTCATCGCTCGCCTCCGCAGCGAGGCATGATTTTCCGCACACTGCTGCCCGTGGCCGGCGCGGGTTGGGTCCGCAATTCCACCCTTCGAGGCCCGTCCCGCAATACACTTTGTTAGACCTTCGGTAAGATGCTTTGGTTCTCCGGGCAGGTTTTCCATAACCCGATCCCGCGGCAGCCCCTGCCGCAGGTAACCAGATAGCTACCTCTCCATTCTCCATCATTCCACACCAAAGTACGAAAAAAATGGCGTGAATTATCGCAAGTATTCTTAGTTGTATGCAAAAATGGAC
>JAJZJJ010000508.1 GCA_021810175.1 Acidobacteriota bacterium
CAGCCCGCTCTCCACCAATAGCTGAAAAGCAACGCGCCGTCCCGAGGCACCCAGCGCCCGCCGCAGCGCAACCTCCCGCTGCCGAGCCGTCGCGCGAGACAAGAGCAGGTTGGCCACATTGATGCAAGCGATCAGCAGCAGCAGCGCCGACGCGATCTGCAAGGCCACCAATGCCGGTTGCACGTGACCGTACAGATCCTCGCGCAGCGTCTCGCTGGTGAACCGCCACGCGCCGTCGCTCGACGGATACTCCCTCCTGAGTTGCTCCCCGATCCGATCCAGATCGGCCTGAGCCTGCGCCGGAGTTACACCCGGCCGCAACCTCCCAAATACATTCCAGTCCCGTAGTCCGTCGCCCCGATAACTGCCCCAGCTATTCGGACCTAACTGCGACGCGCGCCAAAAGTCCACGCCTGCCGGCGCAGAAAAATCTCGCGGCATTACCCCCACAATCGTCGCCGTCTGCTGATCCAGCGTCACCTGTTTTCCGATTATGTTCGGATTGCCTCCGAAAAGCCGCTGCCATCCCGGATAACTCAACACCACGGTCAGCGGTGCATGCGGCAAGTCGTCCTTCGCATCGAGTACCCGTCCCAGCATCGGCGCGGTGTCAAAGACATCCCAGAATCCTGCATTCACTACCGCTGCATTCACGTGGGTGGGCAACTTCTTTCCCACAATCAGGGTGCTCTCGTTGAAGTAAAAGTACGCCAGACTGGAGAAGCTCCGGTTTCGCGCCTCAATGTCGTAGAACCGCGGACCCGTCATCAGCCCACCGGCCGATCGCCCCGCAATCCGTGTGTCATGAATCGCGACAATCCTCTTCGACTGTGGATAAGGCAAGCTCTTGAACAGCGTCGAATACACCACCGTGAACATCGTTGTCGTCGCCGCAATCCCAAGTGCCATCGTCAACACCACGACGAGCGTGAAACCCGGCGAACGCCTCATCTGTCGCAGTGAAAATCGCGTGTCCTGGGCCAGAGCTTCCAGCAAGGGCAATCCCTCCTCTGCGTGGTACTCCTCTCGTATAGCCTCCGCACCGCCAAGCTTCATCCGCGCCTGCCGCCGCGCCTCTTCCTCGTTCATTCCGGCCTGTACATTGGCTTCCGCCTCGCGCGCCAGGTAGTCTTCCATCTCTTCGCGGAGCCGCTCATCGCCGCGCCGTCCTGTGACCACGTTGCGCAGACGCACCAGGAATCGATTGAGACTCCTCATGCCAGATCCTCAGCCTTGACTTCAAAGAACCGAGCGATGATCGCCGCCGTCTGCTCCCAATCGCGCTTCTCGGATTCGAGAAGTTTGCGCCCCGTGCGTGTTAGCCGATAGAACCGGGCGCGGCGGTTATTCTCCGATGATCCCCAGTCCGACTCAACCGCACCCTCCTGCTCCAGCCGCAGCAGTACGGGATAGAGAGTGCCCTGGTTCACGAAAAGCAGATCGCCACTGATCTGCTCGATCCGCCGCGCAATGCCGTAACCGTGCTGCGGGCCGAGCACATCGAGCGTCTTCAGCACCATCAGGGCCAGTGTTCCCGGCTGCACGTCTCTTTTCTGTTTCGAGAAACTCGGCATCGCCACCGCCTGCTCCATGTTGGCTACCAATAGGAGAATGCCACATTTCCATTGGGACGGCAACAGGAAAGATTTGAACGGATGGGTCGATTGCCAGAAAGGAACGATTCTGGCCTCTTCTTTGCTGCGCCCTTCTGTTTCGCCCAGCACTTCCGCAGCGCTGCGGCGATCCTGACTCCTGCGGCGGCCCTCCTGCTTTCCGAGCGGCACGACAATCCATCCCGCCGCTCTATCGCTCGACTAACTGTCTCAGACAGCAGATGGCTTGTGCTGGCCGCTGCCATCTGATATCGATATATCGAGACTATACAGACTATTTCGAGCCACTTGCACACTCTGCGATCCTCGTACTTAGGTCTTCCGAATTCCACATACAGCGAACCGCCACATGCACCAGTAGCCTGTCTACAGGCGCATGAAGTGAGGTGCTGAAGACATAACAGCCCGTGGTGCAAGTGGTGGTGCGGGGTGGGAAAAATCTCCTGGTGCTGAGGCGGGTGAGTTTGTAGGATGCGGGCATGGGGATGGGGACGCGGCAGTCGCAGGAGCAGCAGGAAGAGATATGGATAGCGAACGCGGAGCTGGCGCGGTCGCCGGGCCACCCTTTCTATCAGCGGCTGAACGAGCTTCTGGAGGGGGAGAAGTTCGACGTATTCGTGGAAGGGCTGTGCCGGAAGTTTTATGCGGAGAAGATGGGCCGACCGGGGCTGGCGCCGGGGATCTACTTTCGTTCGCTGCTGATCGGGTACTTCGAAGGCATCGAACGCGAGTGGGGCATCGCATGGCGGCTGGCGGATTCGCTGGCGCTGCGGCAGTTTGTGCGCATAGCGCTGACGGAGACGACGCCGGATCATTCGACGATCTCGCGGACGCGGCGGCTGATCGATGTGGAAACGCACCGCGAGGTGTTCGGCTGGGTTCTGGCGGTGTTGGCGGACCGGGGTCTGCTGAAGGGCAAGCGGGTGGGCATCGACGCGACCACGCTGGAGGCCTCGGCGGCGATGCGTGCGATCGTGCGGCGGGATACGGGCGCGAGCTATGAGGAGTTCCTGACCGGACTGGCGAAGGCTTCGGGGATGGCGACGCCTACGCGGGAACAGCTGGCGCGGCTGGATCGGAAGCGGAAGAAGCGCACCTCGAACAAGGACTGGAAGAGCCCGACGGACGCGGATGCGCGCATCGCGAAGATGAAGGACGGGCGCACGCATCTGGCACACAAGGCCGAGCACGCGGTGGATCTGGACAGCGGCGCGGTGGTGGCGGTGACCCTGCAGGGAGCGGACAAGGGCGATACGGCCACGCTGGACGCGACGCTGTGCGAAGCCGGTGAAGCGGTAACGAAACTGGCTGAGCGCGAAGCCAGAATCCATCCGAATGCAGCGCCCAAAGTGAACCTGAAGAGTATCGAAGAGCTGGTGTCCGACAAGGGGTATCACTCCGGTGCGGTGCTGGAACAGGTGAAGGGCCGTCAGGTACGCAGCTACATTCCGGAGCGGCAGCAGAAGGGGCAGCGCCACTGGACCGGCAAGGCGGCGCAGCAGCAGGCGGTGTATGCCAACCGACGGCGGGTTCGGGGCGACTACGGAAAGAGCCTGCTGCGGCGGCGCGGCGAACTGGTCGAACGCAGCTTCGCGCACTGTTATGACACCGGCGGCATGCGGCGCACGCATCTGCGCCAACACGAAAACATCCTCAAGCGGCAGCTGGTGCATGTGGCCGGATTCAATCTGAGCCTGATCTTCCGCAAGCTGCTGGGTGCGGGCACGCCGCGGGAGTGGAAGAGCCGCGGGGGAGCGCTGTTTTTGTTCCTGCTGGGACTGTTCACCCCGAAACCGACCCACAGTCGCCCTTGCCGGCGCCCGATGCGATCCGCTCAGCCCACCGCAGCGGTCAACACCACAGGG
>JAJZJJ010000509.1 GCA_021810175.1 Acidobacteriota bacterium
GGAAGGAGCCACCTTCAATGCCGAGCGGCTGTGCCGGTATTTCGAGGAGCACAAGCTGCTGCCTGGATACGAATTCCGCTCGACCGTGCTGGGCTACGTGCAGCGCGGAGCCGTTCCCACCTGCGCGGACCGCCTGCTGGCCACCCGCTTCGGAACGGAAGCGGTGGAGCAGATGATCGCGGGGAATGTCGGCGTGCTGGTGGGGAACCATCATTGCCAGGTGACAACGACGCCGCTGGCCGAAGTGGTGAACGGAACCAAGCCACTCGATGCGTGGTTCCTGAATATGTCGGAAATGCTGGCGCGTTAGCCGCCGGACACAAGCGCGATGGCGTACCGGCGGCGGTAGTATGGTCGGCATGGGTTTCCGTTTCCGTTTTGCCTGCCTGCTTCTCTCCCTGGCGCTGCCGCTGACCTCGGCGGCCGCGCATGCTCAGAACACGACGCTGCTGGTGGACATCGATCATCGTCCGCAGACGAGCCTGGATGGGCCGTGGCACTACATTGTCGATCCGTACCGCACGGGTTGGGGATCGAACAACCCGGACCAGCCCGGGCCGTGGGGTTTTGCCAGAAATGAGCACTACGTTCCCGGCGGGCCGCTGGTGCAGTACGACTTTTCCAGGTCGCCAACGCTGAGCGTGCCGGGCGACTGGAATTCGCAGAAGAAGTCGCTCTACTACTACGAAGGACTGCTGTGGTACCAGCGCAGTTTTGTTGCGCATCCCCAGCCCAATACGCACCTGTTCGTCCACTTCGGCGCGGCGAATTACAGGGCGAGCGTGTTTGTGAACGACCACCTGGTCTGCAGTCACGAAGGCGGCTTTACGCCGTTCGACTGCGAGATCACCAGCGTGGCGAAGGACGGCGAAAACTCGATTGTGGTGGCCGTCGATAACACGCGAACGAAAGAAGGCGTTCCGGCGCTGAATACAGACTGGTGGAACTATGGCGGGATTACGCGGCCGGTTTCGCTGGTGGAGGTTCCGGAGAGTTACATCGACGACTACTCGCTGCAGCTGCGGCGGGGCACCGCCAACCAGCTCTACGGCTATGTGCATCTGGTGGACGCGCCCGCGGGAACGCGGGTGACGCTCAGCATTCCGGAGCTGCACATCGAGAAAGAAGCGGCGACGGACGCGGAGGGAAAGGCCGAGTTTTCCTTCGCGGCGACGGGACTGGAGCGGTGGTCGCCGACCCATCCGAAGCTGTACCAAATCGAGATGACCGCCGGGCAGGATCACCTCGACGACGACATCGGGTTCCGGACGATTCAGGTTGAAGGCGAGAAGATTCTGCTGAACGGGAAGCCGATTTTCCTGCGCGGGGTGAGCTTCCACGACGAAGCTCCGTACCGCGACGGGCGTTCATGGAGCGAGCAGGACGCGCAGACGCTGATGGGATGGGCGAAGGAACTGCACTGCAACTTCGTGCGGATGGCGCACTATCCGCATTCAGAGAAAGAGCTGCGGCTGGCGGACAAAATGGGGATCATGGTGTGGTCGGAGATTCCCGTGTACTGGGGCATCGACTGGACCAATCCGCACACGCTGGCGGTGGCGAAGCACCAGCTCTGGGAGATGATCCGGCGGGACCACAACCACGCGGCGGTGATTCTGTGGTCGCTCTCGAACGAGACGCCGCAGAGCCCGGCCCGGGATGCGTTTCTGCACCAGCTGGCGGTGGCGGCGCGGAAGCAGGACCCGACGCGGCTGATCACGTCGGCGATTGCGAAGGGCTTCGACGGCAAGACGATGGTGATGAACGATCCGCTGGGCAAGGATCTGGACGTGCTGGGCTACAACGAATACCTGGGCTGGTATGTGGGCACGCCGGCGAGCATTCCCGAGTACAAGTTTGAGGATCCGATGCACAAGCCGGTGATCATCAGCGAATTCGGGGCGGGTGCGAAGGCCGGGCTGCACGGGCCGAGGACGGAGAAGTTTACCGAGGAGTACCAGAACTGGGTCTTCCAGCAGCAGCTCAAAACGCTGAGCAAGGTTCCGTTTGTGGACGGGATGTCGCCGTGGGTGCTGATGGATTTCCGCTCGCCGCTGCGGCTGCTTCCGGGCATCCAGGACGATTACAACCGCAAGGGACTGATCTCCAACACCGGTCAGAAGAAGGAAGCCTTCTACACGCTGCAGAAGTACTACGAGAGCCTGCAGCAGAAGCAGAAGTAGCCGGAACCAAAGCGCCTGGGCAGGTTAAGTGCCCAGGTGCCCCAGGCCCATTCCGATGAAGTAAGTGGCGATGCCTTCGACGGCGCCCACCAGCGTCATTTCCAGTCCGCTGGACCACCAGGAACGGACGGTGATGAGCGACTTGGCCGCCCCGACGGCGAAATGCGCCAGCAGCGAGACGATGGCCGAGGCAATGACCGCGGGATAGCCGGTCAGGAAGAAGAACGGCACGATGGGGATGAAGGCTCCGACGGCGGTGGAAAGCGCGCCGGACCAGGCCGAGACCCAGGGCTGGCTAAGCCCCTCCTCGGTCATGTTGAGGCGCTCGGTGGCCAGGGCGCGAAGGAAGTGGTCGGAGTTCTGAGCGAGATGCTCGACGACGTGGTCGGCGTCGTCGCGGGGAATGCCCTTGACCTGATAGTAGAGCGAGAGCAGCTCGCGGGCTTCCGGCCCATTCATGGAGATGGCCTCGCGTTCGCGAGCCACCTCGGCTTCGTAAATCTCGCGCTCGCTCTTGGCGGCGAGGTAAGCTCCGGAGCCCATCGAGAGTGCGCTGGCGATCATGCCGGCGAGGCCGGACAGCAGAACCCAATGGCTGTTGCCCAGGGTGGCGCCGGAAACGCCGGAGACGATGCCGAAGATCGCGCCCAGCCCGTCGTTGACGCCGTAGATGGCATCGCCGATCCAGCCGGCGGCCTTTCGCCCGGATCGATTGCGGCGCATGAGCAGCTCGTCCAGCTCCTTGCGAGCAGTCTCTGAGCTGACGGTTTGTTTGGGATAGCGGTGGCGGATGAGATCGGTCAGCTCGCGGTAGTGCTCCTGCTCGTCGGCGATGACCTGATGGAGAATCTTAATGCTGGGCTCGTCGCCGAGATCGCGCAGCTGTTGTCCGTAACGGGCAATGTCGCGGCTCTCGTCGATTTCCAGGCGGCGGAGAGCCATCTGCGGACCACCCAGGCGATTGACGAGGGAGTCGGCATCGCCGGTGGCCTTGCCGTCGTACTCGGGCAGCTCGGCTCCGAGGTCGCGGATTCGCTTTGCCCACAGCGCGGCATGATGCGCTTCGGCCTCAGCCATGTGGCGGAGGGTCTTGCTGCGGACGGGATCTTCGTCGCGCTCGGCCAGGGTTTTGTAGGTGTGGTAGCCGCGCATCTCCGCCTGCCAGTTTTCGCAGAGCGCCTCCAGCACTTTTTGCTGCTTGTCCGACACGGTTTGAACCACGCCCGGTTAGCCTCCGATCCGATACTTGAAACTGAAGCGGCCGATCTGGATGAAGCAATGATCCGCCG
>JAJZJJ010000510.1 GCA_021810175.1 Acidobacteriota bacterium
CTACACTCAGCTCCGCAACGACCTGGCGGAGCGTTGCGATCTGCTGCTGCTCGAAGCACTGCAGGTGCGGGGCCTCCCCGGAACCGCCGCAGAACTACACTCCGAGAGCCCCGGGCTGATGATCGACCGCCTCTCGATCCTCGCCCTCAAGCTCTACCACACCCAGGAAGAAATCGGACGCCGCGATGCTCCTGCGGGCCACGTGGAGCGTAACCGCGAACGACTACTGCTGCTGGAAGAGCAGCGCGAGGATCTGACCGACTGTCTGGACCGCCTCTGGTCCGACGTGCTGGAGGGCCGGCGCCGATTCAAAATCTATCGCCAGCTCAAGATGTACAACGACCCGGACCTGAATCCGGCAATTTACAACGCGTGACCCAAACGCGAGACCGCATCCGCCCGGCACGTGCCATGAACCGATATTTCGATGAAAAAACTGATCGTAAACGCTGACGACTTCGGCCTGACCCCCGGAGTGAACCGCTCTGTGATCGAACTGTGCCAGGCTGGCGCACTCACGTCGGCAACGCTCATGGCGACGGCGGAATTTTTCGACGATGCCGTCGCGCTGGCCCGGATCAATCCCGCCCTGGAAGTAGGCTGCCACGTCCAGTTGGTGGACGGAAACCCGGCACTCCCGCCGGCCGAGATTCCGTCGCTGTGCCCCAATGCGCAGGGCCTGCGCCCTTCTCTGGGCAGGTTTGCCGCGGACCTGTATCTGGGGCGCATCCGCGCGGAAGAGATCGAAATCGAGGCTACGGCTCAGATTCGGCGTGTCCTGGCCACGGGCCTGAACGTCTCCCACATCGACACCCACAAGCACACGCACCTGTTTCCGAAAGTGCTCGCCCCGCTGCTGCGAGCGGCGCAGGCATGCGGTGTGCGGGCGATTCGCAATCCTTTTGAGCCGGTCTGGGCGCAGCGCGCAACCCCAGGCGCCTCCGCCGTCAGAAAATTCGAAGTAACGCTGCTGAACACGCGGCTCCGCGCCTTCCGCCAGCTGGTCCGGCAGTCCGGCCTGGCCACCACGGACGGCGCCATCGGCGTACTCGCCACCGGGACCAGCAATGTCCCGGGCGCACTGCAAAGCCTGCTGACGGCGATTCCCGAAGGCACCTGGGAACTGGTCTGCCACCCCGGCTATCCGGACCGGCATCTGGAGCGCGTCCGCACCCGGCTCCGCGGATCGCGCGGCCAGGAACACCGCGCACTTCGGGAGATGGTGCCTGACTGCGACGCCGTCCTCGCCTCCTGGCGCGACCTGGCCTGAGGGCCGCGGGAACCGCGCACTCCGCCGCTGCGTAGTACACTCAGCACGCGGCACGGAGAGTACGATGCGCCTCTTCTACAACTACCTGATCCCCCTGATGTGGCTGGTCTTCTTCATCTATTGGCGGATCATGGCTGGCAGCACAAAAGCAACGCAGCGTCTGGAGCCAGCCGCATCCAGAATCCTCCGCGCGCTCTTCTTCATCGGGGCCATTGCCCTGTTTATGATCCACAGCCTCCCGGTCCGCTGGTTCTACCTGCGATTCCTGCCGCTCTCCCTGCTCTGGTTTTACATCGGCGCGGCCGTTACGCTTGCCGGCCTGCTCTTTGCCGTCTGGGCGCGTGTGCACATCGCCGGCAACTGGAGCAGTTCCGTCACAGTGAAACAGGATCATCAGCTCATCATGACCGGCCCCTACGCCGCCGTTCGGCACCCCATCTATACCGGAATGCTCGTGGGATTTCTCGGCAGCGCCATTGCCCTCGGCGAATACCGCGGCCTCCTCGCCCTCTTCCTCGTCTTCTGGATTCTCTGGCTGAAGCTGCGTCTGGAAGAAAAGTGGATGCGCTCCACCTTCGGCAATGCCTGGGAGAGCTACTCGAAGCGCACCGCCGCGCTGGTGCCGGGCATTCTCTGAAACGCGAACTGCAAGCCGAAATCTTTCCCGCCGCGCTACAGTAAATCCAGACCTTATGTCAGCTCCGCACCCCGACTCCGCCCTGACTCCCCTCGCCCATGGCGCGCTCAACCACTGCTTCGGCTGCGGACTGGAGAACCGCTCCGGACTGCGGCTGAAGTTTTTCGTCGACGAGCACGGCTCCATCGTCTGCCACACGCGGCTGGCGTGGCGCTTTTCCGGTCCTCCAGGACATGCCCACGGAGGCATCATCGCCACCCTGCTCGACGAGGCCATGAGTAAGTCGAACCGCGCGCGATCCGTGACCGCAATGACCCGGCAGATGGACGTGGAGTACCTGCGTCCCGTGCCTCTGGGTGCGCCCCTTACACTCACGGCCCGGCACGTGAGCGCCAGCGGACGCCGCCATCACTGCGAGGCGCAGATTGCCGATTCATCGGGTCAGGTTCTGGCCACTGCCAAAGCAGTCTTTGTCGCCGTGGATCCGGCCACGCTGCCGCCTGCTTTCCGAAACGCTCGCTAAAGCCGCTTCAGAAAAGCCTTCGCCTGCTCCAGTTCAGGAAAAAGCTTCTCGTCCTGCTGGAATGCGCGCGAATGGATGCACCGGCGGCCATTCTGATGCTTCACCGGATGCCGCAGATGCAGCATCTCGTGGTACATCAGGTACTCGATGGCATAGCGCGGCGTATCCTTTCGGTCAAAGACTCGGCTGATCATGATAGTGTTGTGCGCCGGATCGTAGTGCCCCAGCAACCGCCGCGCGCTCACCTCGCTCCACGTGAGCTGCGGACGCCCCATCAACCCATGGAAGAAGCGCTGGTTGAGCGACTCGAAGACTTCGTCCAGATCGTAGTTTTCGCCCTGCGCGGTCACGATCCGCTTGCGACCGCGCGTCTGGCGAATGCGCTCACTTTGGCGGACCACCGTCTCACTGGTTGTGTAGCGGCGGTAATGACGGGCATGAACCGCATCGACAGGGCGGCGGTACAGCTTGGCCAGAAGGATATGGGCGATGGCGCGGAGCACGCTTTCCGGTGCCCCTTCCAGCAGATCGGAAAGGCTGACGCCGATCTTCCCCTCGCGCAGACGAATCGTCGTATTCAGCGATGTGAAGCGGCGGAAACGGACTTCGATCGGAGGGATGGGCGCTCGGGGACGCAGGGCCCGATATTCCTCGGCAAACAATGCGGCAAGCTGCGGGTTCACTCGAATCTGAGCGTCGCACACGCGGAATCGGAAATCAAGAAGCCGCCGGCCCCTCCCTACTCCGTTACGATAGATGTATCCCAGTTCCCCGGAGTATCCATTGCAGGGCATTGCCACCGAACGAGTGATAACCCCCGCCCGCAACATCGCGGGCAGCCTGAGCCTTCCCGGCGATAAAAGCATCTCGCACCGTTATGCGCTGCTGGGCGGCCTGGCCGAAGGAACCACGAAGCTGACGAATTTTTCCACCGGCGCCGACTGCGCCTCCAGTCTCGGCTGCGTGGCCGCGCTCGGCGCCAGAGTCACCCGCCAGGGCACCGATGTCGAGATCGCTGGCGTGGGCGGCCAGTTTCATCC
>JAJZJJ010000511.1 GCA_021810175.1 Acidobacteriota bacterium
GGTTTTGGCCGGAGTGGGAACAGGTATCATCTCGTCCAGATAGACCAGAACCCCACCCCGGCTTCGCGCTTTTTAAAAGTGCTGCGTGCCCCGCTCCCGCACCAGAGACAAAAACTCGCTCCGCGTGTTCTGCTTCTGGAAGCATCCCAGCATCGCAGAAGTCACCGTCGACGAATTCTGCTTCTCCACTCCGCGCATCATCATGCAAAGATGCCGCGCCTCGATCACCACGCCCACGCCCTGCGGCGCAATCGCTTCCTGGATCGCATCCGCGATCTGCCGCGTCAGCCGCTCCTGCACCTGCAGCCGCCGCGCAAACACCTCCACCAGCCGCGGCATCTTGCTCAGCCCCACAACCTTCCCGTTCGGGATATACGCCACATGCACCCGCCCGAAAAACGGCAGCATATGATGCTCGCACAGCGAGAACATCTCGATGTCCTTCACCAGCACCATCTCGTCGTAGTCCACGTCAAACAGCGCCTCGCGCAAGATCGACGCCGGATCCTTCAAATACCCCTGCGTCAGAAACTCCATCGCCTTTTCCACGCGCTTCGGCGTCTGCAACAGCCCGTCCCGGTCCGGATCCTCGCCGAACCGCCGCAGCAGTTCCCGATAAATCTCCTCGGTCGTAGCGCGTTCCAGTCCCGCTTTTACGGCGATCTTGTTATTCAGTGTTATGGTTGCCATGGTGTCCTTGTCACGCTGCCGGTCCAATTCTTCCGGCTCGCGCAGCTTAGTTTTCTCGAATCTCGAAAAAGTTGTTGTTGGTCTCTTCCACGCGCACGGCCACGACTTCTGCTGCGTGAAAGCTCTCCCTCATACGGCGATAAATCTCAATGCACACATTCTCCGTCGTCGGTACCACATCCTTGAAGCACTTCTGCAGATTCAGGTTCGTATGGTCGAAAGCATCCAGCACTTCTTTCCGCACGCATGCATCCAGCTCCATCAGGTTGCACACCATCCCGGTTTCCTCGTCCACATCTCCGCCCACGCGCACTTCCAGCACATAATTATGCCCGTGCCCATGCGGATTGTTGCACTTCCCGTACGCGGCCTGGTTCTCCTCCGTGCTCAGCGCATCGCTGTGCAGCCGGTGAGACGCGCTGAACCTGTACCGGCGCCCGAAATAAGCCCTCATGCTTCCCCGCAATAATCGGCAAACAGGTCCGGCATCTCGTACACCCTTATGCGCTCCAGCTTCGCACCCTTGATCTTCCCTTCCAGCCGCTTCCAGATCGCAATCGCAATGTTCTCCGTCGTCGGAACCACCGTCGCAAACTCCGGAACCTCCAGGTTCAAATGCCGATGGTCATACACTCCGACCACTTCGCGCTCCATCACGTCCTTCAGTTCCTTCAGGTCCACCACAAACCCGGTCACGGGATCCACCTCACCCGTCACCGTCACTTCCAGCGTGTAGTTGTGCCCGTGCCCGTTGCGGTTCGCACAGCGCCCAAACACCTCTTCGTTTTTCTCCTGGCTCCACGCGTCGTTCCAGTAGTAGTGCGCGGCAGAGAACTCGGCTTTCCTTGTCAGCGAAATCATTTGTATCCCGTGTCGTTTCCTCTATAGGATGCCCGTTTCCCATCCCTTGCTTCAGCGTTTCGTCCCGCTATACTCGCGGCCCTTCCAAACCACCTGCTTTTTCACCGTGTGATCAAACCAGCTCTGGTACAGCAGCGCCGCAAACAGCGGCAGCCCCAGCGGAGCCAGCAACACATCCCCCCACGGAAAATGCGACCGCCCCACCCTCCGGTAAAACCGCCATAGCGTCCGCACCCAGATCAGCAGCACCACAAGCCCGTAGTAGTGCGTCCAGTAAGCGCCCTTCCCGTATCGCGCAACTTCCCACACCCACCACGCCGCAAACGGCAGCCCCACCAGCAACACCAGGTCCAGCACCCGCCACACCGCCAGCGTCAGCGGATTCCCAAACAGCAGCGCCAGGTTCTTCCGCCATCCCTGCCACATCGCGCCCACGCTCCGGTACATCCGCGTCGACACCGCCTCGGGAGCATACCGGAACCGCAGCCCCAGTTTCCGCTTCTTGAAAATCCGCGCCAGCGCCACATCTTCCAGCACCGCGTCCATCACCGCCGCATGCCCGCCCACCTTCTCATACGCATCGCGCCGCACCAGCAGAAACTGCCCATTCGCCGCCGCCATCCGATGCTCGGGGTTGTTCACCTTCGCCGGAGAATACAACACTGCCAGCTCGCTGAAGATCAGCGGCATCAGCGCCCGCTGCACCAGCCCCGTCACCACCTGCCGCGGCGAGTACGACAGCATCCCTACCTCATGCCGCTCCGCCTCCGTAATTGCCAGCGACAAATGCCCCGGCTCATGCACCGTATCCGCATCCGTAAACAGCAGCCACCGCCCGCGCGCCGCCCGTACCCCGGTCTGGATCGCGTTCGCCTTCCCCGTCCATCCCGGCTCCGGCTCGCCCGCATCCAGCACCGTCACGCCGGCAAACCCCGCCGCAATCGCCCGCGTCCGGTCCGTCGAACCGTCATTGACGACAACGATCTCCCACTCGCGCCCCAGCTCCCAGCCCGCCTCCGACTGCCGCACCAGCGACTCCAGACACGCGCCAATCGAGTCCTCCTCGTTGCGCGCCGGAACCACCACCGTCAGCACCAGTGGATATCCCTCTGATTTCTCTACCGCTTGCGATTCCGCTTCTTCCACACCTTATTATAGAAACTGGGGGTTTTATGTTTCACTCAGGCCTTCGCCGCTGGCTTCCCGTTCTCGCAGTCCTGCCGCTGCTCGTCTTCGCGGGATGCAACGACAATACCCGCCCCGGCTCCATCGGCCGCGTCGCTCCCAGCTTCACCATCCATAACGGAGCAGAAACCGTCAGCCTCCAGCAGGATCGCGGCCACATCGTCGTCCTCAACTTCTGGGCCTCCTGGTGCCCGCCCTGCCTCGAGGAATTCCCCTCCCTCATGCAACTCCAGAAGGACATGCCCAACATCCGCGTCGTCGCCGTCAGCTTTGACACCAGCAGGAAGGCCTACGACCAGTTCCTCCTCGACAACCACATCTCCGGCATCACCACCGCCATCGACCCCACCGGCCACACCAACCGCGAGTTCGGAACCACCCGCCCCCCCGAGTCCTACATCATCAACCGGCACGGCGTCATCGTCCGCAAAATCATCGGCCCCATCAACTGGACCAGCCCTGAAATGCTCAACTACCTCAAAAACATCTAATGGATGCCCGAACAATCGGGTGGCCCACTCAAGCCTCTTTTGTCTTTTCGCTTGAGTGGGGATACAAACTCACCATCTCATCGAAATCGTCTTTCCGAAGCCCGCAGGCGCAACCAAAGAATCTCCAGTTCCAACCCTCCCCGGTCCATACCCTGCAATTGACAATCTACCCCCCCCCGGCATAGATTTCACCTGCACGATTTTTGCCGTCAGTCGTTTTGTCTACGATGCGGCCTTCGCCAG
>JAJZJJ010000512.1 GCA_021810175.1 Acidobacteriota bacterium
TTCCGTCCACAGCCGCGTTCGCAGCACGACCGAAAGAATCGCCGGCAGCACCAGACACGTCAGAAGCAGCGCCAGCACAAAATCCGTCCGCGGCGTGTGCAGATCGTTCTCCGCCATCGCCGACAACGGAAGCAGAAAGAGCCATGTGCGCATCCCGTCGCTGGACGTAAACACGATGCGCGTCGTGTGCGAACCCGCCAGCGGCTGCGCCAGCATATAGCCCCACGCAAACCGATCCGTGCTGAGCCGCCGCATCGCCTTCGCCGTCTCCAGGGTCCACGCCTCCGGATGCGCGGGCAGATACGAAGCCGCCGACGGAGCCACACCGACCACCATCGCCCTGTGCCCTGACATCTCAAAAACCCGGCCCACCACCTTCGGATCGCCGGAAAAGCCGCGTACCCACTCCCTGCGGCTCAGAATCACCGCCCGCTCTCCCGCGCGATGGCACGCCGCAACCATATCCCCCGCCACCCGAATCCCCAGCATCGCGGCAAAGCCATCCGTTGCCCTGGCAATATGCCAGCCCTCGCTCTGCCCGCCCACGCGCACCTGCGCCGCAACCGGCAAATAGAATGCCGTCTGCGCCAGCACCCTGGTCGACTGAGCGCTCCACTCCAGATACTCTCTGCCGGAAACCTGCATCGCCGCGCCCTCCAGCGCCGGCACCGGAGAAATCGTCACCACATCGCGTGGCCCTCGGTAAGCAGGCGGAAAAATCTCCCGCCGCATAGTCGGAATGATCAGCGCCAGGATCGCCGCCATTGCCCCAATGCCGCCCAGCATCGCCAGGCATCGCAGCGGCGAATCCACCACGGCCAAAAGTCGAGGTGCATCCGGTGTCGAACGAGGCGCGTGCTTCCGGATCCAGAACGCATCGGGCCAGGCGCCCAGCGCAAACGCAAGACACGCGCCATGCTCCATCGGACGCCCCAGCACGTGGTGCAGTTCCGCCTTCCATTCCGCCAGCCATTCCCTGCGCTCGCGCCGCGGCAGCAGCAAGCTGCCCGTTCCCAGCGTCAGCCGGCACGCGCATCGCAGCAGCATAGGGCGCTTCGTCGTCACACCCGCTCCATCTCGTCCACCGGCGTCAGCCTCGCCAGCAGCGGATACCGCTTCCGCGCCGCCGCCAGCGTCGCCTTTCCCTCCGCCGTCACCTTGTAATACTTCCGCGGCGGACGCCCCTCCGCATCGGCAATCGACTGCTTCTCCCACCGCGATGCGATCAGCCCATCCCGCTCCAGCCGCCGCATCGCCGGGTAGACCGTGCCGCTCGGCAGCCCTGTCGCCTCCATAATGCTGAACCCGTAGACAAATCCCGCGTCCACCGCCTGCAGAATCATCGCGGCTGTATGCGAAAGTTTTGCCTCGGTCGCCATACCGGCCATTTTACCTATGTAGCAATCTGCTTGACAAGATGCCTATATACCGCATACTACATAGGGACAGGAGGCTCCCATGCTCGAACTTCAGCGAATCACCAAACTCTACTCCGGCATCCCCGCCGTCCACGACGTCAGCTTCTCCGCCCGTCCCGGTGAGGTCACCGGATATCTCGGCCCCAACGGCTCCGGCAAATCCACCACCATCCGCATGATCACCGCCCTCATCGCCATGTCCTCCGGCAAAATCCTCTTCGATGGCCGCCCCATCCACGACGACATCGTCGCCTACAAGCGCCGCATGGGCTACGTCCCCGAGGAGCCGTACCTCTACAACCACCTCTCCGCCGCCGAATACCTCACCATGGTCGTCCAGCTCCGTGGCCTGCCCGCGCGCCCCTCCGCCGAGCGCATCGACGGCCTGCTCCGCCTGCTCTCCCTCTACGACGACCGCCACGCCTCCATCTCCGGCTACTCCAAAGGCATGCGGCAAAAGGTCCTCATCATCGCCGCGCTCCTCCACAATCCCGACCTCATCCTCCTCGACGAGCCATTCTCCGGCCTCGACGTCGGCTCCGCCCTCGTCCTCCGCAGTCTCATCCAGGAGCTCGCCGCCCGCGGCAAGGTCGTCATGTTCAGCTCCCACGAACTCGATACCGTCGAGCGCGTCGCCCATCGCGTCGTCATCCTTCACAAAGGCAAACTCGTCGCCGACGGCTCCATCGAGCAGCTCCGCACCCTCATGTCCCTGCAGTCGCTCGAAGCCATCTTCTCCCAGCTCGCCGTCGAGCAGGACACCCAGACCACAGCCCGTCAGATCGCGGACCTCATCCATGCTTAGAAAGCTTCGCAGCGCCGTCGCCCAGCGTCTCCCCCTCACCTTCCGCATCCTTTACAGCCAGTTCCTGCTGCGCGTCGTCGACCTCGAAGCCCTCTCCATCGAGGCCGACATTCCCCGCTTCCTCGGCCAGTTCGCCGGCATTCTCATCCTCATCGGAGGCCTCCGCGCCGTCGCCGTGCTCTACGCAGCCGGCCTGCCCGGCATGAATCCCGCCGCCCTCCAGGCCCTCGCCGCCTCCACCGAGCAAAGCTTCCTCGCCGAAACCATGCTCGTCGCCGGACTCATCGCCGTCGTCTGCTGGGACAACATCTTCCCCGACCGCCGCGACGTCATGGTCCTCGGACCGCTGCCCGTTCGCCCCACCGCCATCCTCGCGGCCAAAGCCGCCGCCGCCGGAGCCGTCCTCGGCATCGCCATCCTCGCGCTCAATCTTCCTATGGGAATCGTCCTGCCGCTCATTCTCGCCGGCGGCTTTCTCCACCTGCCCCACTTCCTCGCCGCCTGGTGGTTCTGCGTCGCCGGCTCAGCCATCTTCGTCTACGGATCGGTCCTCGCCATCCAGGGATTGACCGCGCTCCTGCTGCCCCGCAAACTCTTCCTGCGCCTCTCGGCCATCCTGCAGCTCTCCGCCTTCGCGCTCTGCCTCGGCGGATGGCTCATGGAGCCGTCCATCGTTACGCCGCGCGCCCTCAACGCTGCCGCTCAAAACGGCATCCTCACCCGCTGGCCCGTCTTCTGGTTCTATGCGCTCTTCCAGCAGCTCACCGGACGTCTCCCCGCCCCGCTCCACAGCCTCGCCACTCGCGCATGGCTCGCCCTCGCCATCGTCCTCGCCGGAGCCGCCGCCTCCCTCGCCCTCTGCTACCTGCGCACGATGAAGAAAGCCGTCGAAGAGCCGGATCTCGTCCCCGGCCGCCGCAGCCTTCACTGGACGCCTCGCTTCGGCAATCCCCTTCAGACCGCCATCGTCCTCTTCAGCCTCCGCTCGCTCGCCCGCAGCAAACAGCACCGTGTCGTCTACGCCTTCTATCTCAGCGTCGTCTTTGCCCTGGCGGTCATCCTGCTTCGAGGAGCCGGCCCCTCCGGCCGTCCCATCGACAACAACTTCCTCTTCAGTTCGCTGGTCATGCTCTGTGTCGCCGTCGTCGGACTCCGCAGCGTCTTTGCCCTGCCCGTCACTCTCCGCGCCAACTGGGTCCTGCAGATCACCCAGCTCTCGCCCGCCCGGCATTACAGAACCGCCTCCC
>JAJZJJ010000513.1 GCA_021810175.1 Acidobacteriota bacterium
GGGTTTCGGCGAGCCGATCTTTGGCTTCAGCAACGCCGGATTGGGCGATGCTGGTACGCAGGGCGCGCTTGCCGGGGCCGGGAAGGGCCTGGCTGATCATGAACATGTTCTGCGCGGCGTTGTAGTTCCAGGGCTGGTTGAGAGGCACGCCCCAGCCGCGATATCCCGCCTGGGGATCGGAGAGCGCCCCGGCCGCGGGTACGCTGGATTCGGCGGTGACGACACGGTGGACCGCGACGGCGATCTCGGGGTTGCGCAGAAGAGCCAGCTGCTCGATCTGATGAAGCGTGAGTGGCGGGGCGTCGGCAGAGCGCGATGCGGGATGCTGATTCCGGATGAGCGCTTCGAGATGAATGAACGGATTTTGGGCAGACGAATTCGCCTGATCCTGCTTTTGCGCGCAGGCCGGAAAAACGGACAGACAGAAAAGAGCTGCGCAAAGGACAGCCAAATGAGCTTTCATAACTCCCTCGTTGCCATGGCGAGTGGGGACGCAGATGTGCGTCCGCAGAGAGGCGCACAGGGCGCCCACGCTGGCGAAGGAGGAAAGCTAGATGCGCAGGATGGATCGACTGCCGGACGGCAGCGTGGGAGGGGACACGCCTGTTCCGGGGAGGGCTGCACCGGCGAAAACCGGAGGAACAGGCGTGTGCACAGCAAGGAGAAGATCGGCCGACGGAACCAGATGCTCAGAGGTGGCAAGCGGCGCCGGAGCGACGAGGTGTCCGGAAGTATGCACCATGCAACAGGCGTGACTGGAGGAGGTGACCGTCTCACAGCAGCGCATCATATGGCGGCAGCAGGATGGACGAGCCAAAACAGAAGCAGCGGCGATTGCCGGCAGAGCGGCCCAGAGGACCGTGACCACCAGCAAAACACGCGCGCGCTGTTGACCCATGTTCATCGTCTGCATTTCTGCTTCGCTATCAGATTGCGGCGGAGGAGACCGCGCTGGCTGTGACTGAAATCACAGGATAACGCCCAGGCTGCATCAGGCGGCCGATGAGTACCCCTCTCCGGAATCCTCTGAAGCCCTCATCTGGACGGGGTCGATGATGGGCATCTTCTCCTTCCAGCCGTGCCGGATGAGCCAGGCATTGGCGGGGAGCGCGGTGAAAAAGCCGGCAATCATGGCAATCTGCATCATGAACCAGAAGACCGCCTCGCCGGGATCGAGATGGGGCGAGGGAAAGAGCAGATACCAGGAGATGGCCATCCAGCCGAACATGCCGATTTCAAACACAATGATCGAAAGCGTGTCGGCGCGGGCGGCGGCGATGAGGCCTTTGCCGAGCGAGAGGCCGCGCATGGGCGCAATGGTGAAGTACTGAAAGGCGATGCCGAGGATGTAGGCGAAGACGAAGTCGAGGACGAGCTTTGAGCCGAATTCGCCGATGAAGATGAGGCCGAGACTGGGAGCAATGGATTCGGCGGCGAGGTCCCCAAGGCTGCAACCGGCGCCGCAGTGGAAGACGGCGATGCTTTTCTGGAAGAGCGTGGGTGGCGCGTCCTTGTAGCGCTTTATGGCGGCCTTCATTCCTGGCGACACCGGCTTTCTTTCCAGCACCGGCAGCGACAGTGCGTACATATACACAGCAAAAGGCCCCATGTAGAGCGCAGTGACCGGCCACACCACGCCCATGATCCACATTTTCTGTGGACGCAGGAGGGTGTGAATGGCGAGGCCGAGCGCGCAGGCAAGGCACAGGGCTATGTAGGCCCAGGCCAGGATGTGCAGCCACGGGGGATAAGGCGCCATGCAGAAATGGATGCGGGAAAGGGTCGAGGGGAGGTCGTGGCGGGCCACCTGAAACACTCCGCTAAAAAAGAAAGCCCGGCAGATTCGCCGGGCTCTCTGGTTCTGCGGAGGCTGCTGCGGAAAGATCAGCAACGAACGATGCGGGGCGAGGCGATGCCATGGGTAGCGTTGCGCGTGTCGATCACGAGCCGGGCTTCGGAAACGATGCGCTGATAGTCGTAGGCGGAGTGATCGGTGACGATGAGGACGCAGTCGTAGCGCTCAAGGTGATCGAGCGGGGCGCAGGCCAGGTTGAGGTCGTAATGGCGGCCGTGGCCGACGTAGGGGAAGTAGGGATCGTTGTAGGCGAC
Source organism: Acidobacteriota bacterium (assembly GCA_021810175.1). The sequence continues at coordinate 2,110 of JAJZJJ010000513.1, forward strand.
CTCGGCGCCGCGGCGGCGGAGCAGCTCGATGATGGTGAGCGCGGGGGATTCGCGGAGGTCGTCGATGTCTTTCTTGTAGGCGACGCCGAGAACGAGGATGCGCGAGCCGTTCATGGAGGTGCGGCGGGCGTTGAGCGCTTCGATGGTTTTTTCGATGACGTAATAGGGCATTTGCATATTCACCTCGCCGGCAAGCTCGATGAAGCGAGTGCGGAAGTCGAACTGCTTCGCCTTCCAGGACAGATAGAACGGATCGATGGGAATGCAGTGGCCGCCGAGTCCGGGACCGGGATAGAAGGGCTGGAAGCCGAAGGGCTTGGTTTTAGCCGCGTCGATCACCTCGAAAATGTCGAGGCCCATGCGGAGGCAGAGCTGCTTGAGCTCGTTGACCAGAGCGATGTTGACGCAGCGGTAGATGTTTTCGAGGAGCTTGGTCATCTCCGCCGCAGCCGGTGAGGAAACCGGAACGGTGCGGCTGAAGATGGAGCTGTAGAGGGCGCAGGCCAGTTCGCGCGAACGAGGGCCGATTCCGCCGACGACTTTGGGAACATCGCGCCGGGCGACGGTGTTGTTGCCGGGATCTTCTCGCTCAGGGGAGAAGGCGACATAGAGCGGCGGAGCGGCCAGGGCCGTGGGGCCGGATGCGGGTTCGCTTCGTTCGACGCGCAGGCCTTCGCGATTGCCGGATTCAAGCAGCGGGATGAGAACCTCTTCAGTGGTTCCGGGCCAGGTGGTGCTTTCGAGAACGATCAGCTGGCCGGGCCGCAGGTGCGGGGCAATGGCGGCGGCGGTGCGAGTGATGAAGCTGATGTCCGGCTGCTGGAATTCGTCGAGGGGGGTGGGAACGCAGATGACGACGGCGTCCATCGCCTGGATGAATGCATAGTCGGCGGTGGCGGCAAAGCCGCGGCGCTGCGCTGCCTGCACCTCAGTGCCCGGCAGATGGGCGATGTAGCTTTCGCCGGAGTTGAGCTTGAGGATTTTCGATTCGTCGATGTCGAAGCCGACGACCGGAAAGCCTTCCTCGCTGAAGAGCAGAGCGAGGGGGAGGCCGACGTATCCCATGCCGACAATGCCGATGCGCGCGGCGCGGGAGTGAATGCGGGAGAGGGTTCGACTGGCGATGCTTTCGAGCGCTGGGTCCGGTGTCGGGTTCATGAGGTATCTCTTTCTGATCTGCAAAGAAGATCGGATGGCTGGGAGTGATTGCTCTACGGGGAGACTTCGGCGTGACGAAAGGAAGCGCCGCGACGATCGTCGTCGCACAGGATGGCGTTTTGCGGGGCAGAGGGCCAGGGGATGGAGAGATCGGGATCGTTCCAGGCAATGGTGCGGCGCGCGGCAC
>JAJZJJ010000514.1 GCA_021810175.1 Acidobacteriota bacterium
CCTCATGGTACAGCCGATATTTCTGGTGCACCTGCAACTCCGGAAATGACCTGAAGGTCACCTTCCCGCTGCTTCCCTGCGCCGTCCATTCGCTGGCCCCCGCGCTGGTCTGTCGCGCCGCCAGCAAATCCTTCTTCGCGAACTTCGCTTCCTGCGAGTCCACTGCGAACAGGCATACCGGCCCCGCCATCAGCGCCATCGTCGTGGGATGCTGCGGATCCACCGCTTCCAGCCGGTTCGGCATTTCGAACTCCACCTCCACCCGATCGCCATCCTTCCACTCGCGCCGAATCTCGGCGAACTTCCCCGGCTCCGGCCCGCTCAGCACTGCCTTCCCGTTCACCGCAATCCGCGTGCCCGCTCCGGCCCACGCCGGAACCCGCACATGCACGGAGGCCGTCTGCGGACGATCCGCCATGATCCGCATGCTGATCTCGCGCGCATACGGATAATTCGTCGTCTGCTCGATGCCGAAACGCGCCGCGCCGCGCCGCCACGTCACCCGCGACGGCACAAACAGGTTCACGTAGACGCCGTGATCGTCGTGAAAATACGAGCTGATGCCATAGTCCGCGGTGATCTGCGGAAACGTCCCCGAGCAGCACGGCCACGCATACGGATAATGCACCTTCTGCGCCCCGTTGTTGTTGTAGTCGGAGTAGTAGAAGCTGTGTCCGCCCGCCGGCACCGGCAGCGCTCCCAGAATCGTGTTGTACAGCACCCGCTCCATGCTGTCACCGTAGCGGCTGTCCGCGAACACGCGCATCAGATAGCGCGCTATCTTGTAGTGCCCGTAGCTGCCGCACGGCGTTTCAAAGCTGGCATGGGTATAGGTCAGGCTCTTGCCCAGGTTGCCGCTGCCCGGCTCCACAAACGTCTCGCCCGGTCCCCATCCGCCCGTCGCAAAACTCTGCGTGGTCAGCAGAAATTCAAAGCCGTTCTTCGCCGCCTGCAGATGCTTCTCGCTGCCCAGCACCAGCCACGCCTGCATCGCCGAGCTGAGCGCGTTCACATGGCTGTACGCGTGCTGATGCGGCAGCACATTCTGGCCCGCCGCCAGCGGATCGAAGTAGGCCCGGTCCATCAGGAACCGCTTCGCCAGCTCCAGGTACCGCGGATCGCCGCTCCGCTTCCACGCCAGAAACAGATTCTCCGGCAGCGTGTAGCTCTCGTCCCACGTCCACGCCGGGTTCGGATGCGGCCGCGCATTCAGCTCATTCCACGTCATTGCCTTCGGCGGCAAAAACGGCAGCACGGTCGTCGTCGCATGCTTCAGCACCGGAAGCGCATCCGGGTCGCCGGCAAATGTGTGCGCGTCGATCAGCCCGCACGTCACCTTGTCCGAGGTGTAAGCCGGCAGCGGATAGTCCTTCCAGAAATTCGCCGAGATCGCCGCCGCATAGCCCTTCACCAGCCGGTTCACCTTCGCCTTCGTCGCCGGATCGCCGGTAACCGCGTAATCCCGCGACAGCGCCGAGATCCACTGCCCCAGCGCGTGCCCCGGAATATACCCCGTCATATTCTTCGGCGGATCGAAATCCTTCGACCAGTTGTACCAGCCGCCCATCTGCTCACCCGGCGTCGGCAGCCCCGCCTTGCGCCGAAACGGCTTCAGCAGCGCATCCTCGTCCAGCGCCAGAAAGAACGCGTGGTTCGCCCGGAACTGCTCCAGCATCGGACCATCCAGCAGCTGCACGTCCCCATACCCAAACTGCGAAACCCGCGTCCGAGGAGCCGCCGCCGCCTTCGCTCCCAGCGCCCGCCGCCCCACCAGCGCCGATCCCGCCGCCAGGGTGGCGCCCTTCAGAAATCCTCTGCGCGAAGTCCGGCTCATCGTCTCTCCTCCTGTTGTTGGGGTCTGCTTCCGCGGACCGCCTGCGGTCTCCGCCTGCAATCTCCGCCCGGAATCCGCGTCGCAGGCCATCCCGCCGCAGGCCGCTCTCTGGATCGGTATGGATCGTGGCGCGAAGTGTTGTGCTGTCCTGCCCGTCGCATGCCCGCCGGCACGATGAGAGAAATCGTTTACAGGACCGCTCCTTTATACCACAGCCCCACCATCGCTCGCCCCGTGCAAGCGTGCTTCAAGCCTCTGCATCTCAGACCGCGAAAAAGCGCACCAGCCCGTTCCGCCGGTGCGCTTTCACGTTCTTGCGTTTTACGCCGAGGCCCTGACTTCTGCCGCAATCTTTCGCAGCTCCGGTAGCACATCGCCCAGCGCCGCCGGCGCCGCCGAACGCGTGCCCAGAGCGAAATACGTCTTCCGGTACAGCGCATACAGCCGGTCGCAAACCGCCCTCGACTCTGGTCGCGGCTCAAACACCGCAAACTTCGGACACAGCTTCTCCTGCGCCGCTTCGATCGTCGGAAACGCCCCCGCCGCCAGCATCGCAAAGATCCCCGACCCCAGGCTCGTCGGAATATCCGCCGGCACCAGCACCGGCTTGCCCAGCACATCCGCGTACACCTGGTTCAGCACCGGATTGTTCTGCGGCACGCCCCCGGCATTGATCACCCGCTCCACCGCCGTCCCATGCTCCGCCATGCGCTCCAGAATGATCCGCGTATGGAACGCCGTCCCCTCAATCGCCGCATACATCTCGTCCTGAGCCGTGTGTATCAGGTTCCAGCCCAGCGTCACTCCGCCCAGCTCCGAATTCACCAGCACCGTGCGGTCGCCGTTATCCCACGAGAGCCGCAGCAAACCCGTCTGCCCCGGACGATACTTCTCCAGCCCCTGCGAAAGCTCGGCGACACTCGTTCCCGCACGTTTCGCAATGGCGTCGAAGATATCCCCCGTTGCCGACTGCCCCGCCTCAATGCCCGTGTACTGCGGATGCACGCTGCCCGGCACCACGCCGCACACGCCCGGAATCAGCTGCGTCTCCTTCGCCATGGCGATGATGCACGTGGACGTGCCCACCACATTCACCACATCGCCTTCCCGGCAGGCCGCGCCCAGCGCATCCCAGTGCGCGTCGAACGCCCCCACGGGAATCGGAATCCCCGCCTTCAGTCCCAGCTTCTCCGCCCACTCCGGAGCCAGATGCCCGGCCAGCTTGTCGCTCGTCAGATATTCCCCGTCCAGCTTCTCCCGAATCCCGTCGAGCAGCGGATCCACCTTCGACAGAAACTCCTGCGGCGGCAGCCCGCCCCATTTCGGATTCCACATCCACTTGTGGCCCATCGCGCACACGCTGCGCTTCGCCTTCCGCGGATCGCTCACTCCGCACAGCGTCGCCGCCACCATGTCGCAGTGCTCGAACGCCGAAGCCAGCTCGCCACGCTTCTCCGGATTGTTCCGCAGCCAGTGCAGCAGCTTCGCGAATCCCCACTCGTGCGAGTACACGCCCCCGCACCACTCAATCGCTTCCAGACCCTCGCGGTGCGCCAGCTCCGTAATCTCCCGCGCTTCCGCCTGCGCCCGATGATCGCACCACAGGTAGTACTCGTTCA
>JAJZJJ010000515.1 GCA_021810175.1 Acidobacteriota bacterium
CGCCTGCTGGACCAGAAGATCATCGGCGGCCTCGACCTCAGCCGCTGGTATCCCGAACTTGGTCACGCAACGCTCTGGTGCGCCACAGAACTGAACACACGCGCCCAGATGGAAGCCGCCGCCAGCACTCTGGCCTGCGCGCCAGTGGAGGCTTGAGAACATGGCAACTGAGACTCTGAAACCATCCGCCACGATTGCCTCCGGACCTACGCCGCGGAATACCACGCTCGGCAAGGTGCGTACCCACCCCACCCAGAACGAAGGCCTCATCTTCGAGAAGTCCTCGCCCGGCAAGCGCGCCGTCAAGCTGCCGCCGCTCGACGTGCCGGAAGCAGATGCCGAGAGAATACTGGGCGACTCTTTCCGCGCCGAGCCTGCGCCACTGCCCGAGGTCAGCGAGATCGAGATCATTCGCCACTTCACGCGGCTCTCCACCTGGAACTACGCCATCGACCTCGGCATGTATCCGCTCGGCTCCTGCACCATGAAGTACAACCCGCGCGTCAACGAATTCATCGCCCGCATCGAGGGTCTGGCCGAGGCCCATCCTTATCAGCCCGAATCTCTCGCGCAAGGCTCGCTGGAAGTCGTCTCCCTGCTTGAGCAGTGCCTCATCGAGATCACCGGCATGGACGCAATCACGCTCCAGCCCGCTGCCGGAGCGCACGGCGAATTCACCGGCATCCTCCTTGTCCGCGCCTATCACGAGTCGCGCGGCAACGCTCGCCGCAAGGTGATCGTGCCGGATTCCGCGCACGGCACCAATCCGGCCACCGCGGCCATCTGCGGCTATGAGGTCCAGAACCTCAAGTCCAACGCCCTCGGCATGGTCGATGTCGCCGAACTCGAACGCATCGTCGATGAAGACACCGCCGCGCTGATGCTCACCAACCCTTCGACCATCGGCGTCTTTGAAAGCGAGATTCACAAGATCGCCGACGTCCTCCACGCCAAGGGCGCGCTGCTCTATATGGACGGCGCGAACATGAACGCCCTGGTAGGCAAGGCGCGTCCCGGCGACTTCGGCGTGGACGTGATGCACCTGAACCTGCACAAGACGTTTTCCACGCCCCACGGCGGCGGCGGACCCGGCTCCGGCCCGGTTGCCTGCAAGGCCATCCTCGAGCCATTTCTGCCCACGCCCGTGCTGGCCCGCAAAGCCGACGGCAGCTTCGGCTGGAACTTTGATCGGCCTCAGTCGGTGGGTCGCGTGCGCGCCTTCTACGGCAACTACGGCATGTTCCTCCGCGCCCTCGCCTACATCCTCGCCAACGGTCCCGACGGCCTGCGCCAGACCACCGAAGACGCCGTGCTCAACGCCAACTACATCCGCGCCAGCCTCGAAGACCTCTACGAGCTGCCCTACAAGACCGCCTCTATGCACGAAGTGGTCTTCAGCGATCGACGCCAGGCCCAGCGCGGCGTAAAAACCGGCGACATCGCCAAGCGCATCATCGACTACGGCTTCCATCCCTTCACCGTCAGCTTCCCCATGATCGTCTCCGGCGCGCTCATGATCGAGCCAACCGAGAGCGAATCGAAGGAAGAGCTGGACCTCTTCATCGAGGCGATGCGGGCGATTGCGAGCGAAGTGGAAGAGACGCCGGAGCTGGTGAAGAACGCGCCGCACTCGACGCGCGTCTCGCGTCTGGATGAGGCGACGGCGGCGCGTAAGCCGGTGTTGCGCTGGCGACCGGTGGAGTAGTGGCGCGAAACGCCACAAACATGGGAAAAAGCCTCTGAACCGGTCAGGTAACTGGGAGCGGGATTGCGAGCCAATGTGCCTGATTCCTGCTATATACTGTTTGGAATGAATCACTTATCGTGATTTTGGCGAATTTTCCGGTTGATTGGAAGGCTGCTTCGCCGGTCCACCCCCCCATGGGGGGGTATTATTGTTATTACCAACGAAAATATGGCTAAATGTTTACTGAGTTACAACGACCAGCGGCTTTGGCTGGACGCTGCTGAGACGCCGTGGCAGGAGCCAGAATCCGGACTGGCAAAATTATGACAGAAGAGTTGTTAATTGCATGCAGCAGGTGCCATGGAGATGGATGGTGGGCTGGGGTGGTGGTTGCGCGGATCTGAGGTTGGGGATTAGGTGGTATCCCACCCATCCTTCGGCCTGCATCTCCCCCCTTTTGTGGTTATCCCCTCTCTTCTTGTCATTCCCCGTTTGTTGTCATTCCCGCAGGGAATCTGCTTTTCTCCTCCAACCGATGCCGTGTGGCGGGTGGCCCATCCATATTCACATACTCTATCTCCCAACCAATGTGGGCGCCGGCCGCATCCATGACGCGTACTGTGCGGCATGGGTGGGATGCGTGGATGTCTGGGTGAATTTTTTCTGCGTGGCGGATGAGATACCCAACCTTCCGTGATGAGGCTGCGGAAGAGCATCCACATTGGTTGTGGAGTAAAGTTTGAAAACATAAGATGGGCCACATGCCTCCCTCAACTCTCTGCGCGCTGTTGTATCCTTGGCGCACCCACTCCAGGCCAGAGCCTGCGCACTCCAGGCAGAAGGACGTCCATGCATTTCCACGCGAACACGCGCTACATCGCCGCTTTCCTACTGCTTCTGGCAGCCGGTTTCGTCTCCACATCCAGCTCCGCGCAATCAGTTGACGCTGCTGCCCGCTCCGGGATACTTCGCTTCAATCAGAAGCTCGAAGACGCAACCCGCCACATGGACAACGCTGCTACGCTCGCGCTCTGGGCCGACGACGGCGTTAGCCTGCTGCCCGACGCAAAGCCGCTTATCGGCAAACCCGCCATCGCCGCCTTCATGGATCGAGTCACAGCTTCTCTCAAGGGAGCCTCCATGGGCAAATTCGAGATGCAATGCTCAGGCATCGAAATCTCCGGCGGCGTTCCCGCTAACCTGGCCACCGAGTGGTGCACAGAACACCAGATCGTCACCCTGCCCGGCAACCAACCGCCCTTCGACGGCCATGGCCAGATGCTCCTCGTCCTCCGCCGCAACACCCACGGCGAATGGCATATCACCCGCGAAATGTGGAATCAGGCCGCGAAAGAGTAAATCGCGCAAAGCGGCTGCAACGACCTTGCCGTTGCTTTTCTGTCTGTCATTCCTGCGAACTCTCCGCTGTTTACACCCTCGCTACCGGGCGGGAAACACCCATCCTTCGGCCTGCATCTTCCCCCCTTTTGTGGTTATTCCCGTTTCTTGTCATTCCCGCAGGGAATCTGCTTTTCTCCTCTAACCGATGCCGTCTGGCGGGTGCCCCATCCTTAATTCACATGCTCTATCCTCCAACCGCTCGGGGTGCGGCATGGGGGGGAACGAGCAGATGCTCGTGTGGCACACCAGCCGAAGTCTCTCGTTTGCGATCGCCTCTGAAAGGCAAGATGCGGGAGACACCGGATGAACGCAGCCATGCGGGAGCAGATGTTGCCGCGCAAATCTGCTGGATGGAGAACTGGT
>JAJZJJ010000516.1 GCA_021810175.1 Acidobacteriota bacterium
CACTGCGACGGTTGCCGCTCCATCCGGTTCGCCGACGCCGAGCGGCAGTGTGGTGTTCACAGCGGGTTCAGCGACCCACACGGCCATCCTGAATCAGGCCGGAGTGGCCACCTGGACCACCACCGCCCCGGGAACGACCGGCAGCTTCACAGTGTCAGCGGCCTACTCGGGAACCTCCGATTTCGCTGCCAGCACCTCACCGGTCCTCACCGAATCGGTGACTGCCGTTCCCACCAGCACGAGCCTGACCGCCTCCGTCTCGACGGTGACGGCCGGCTCTCCCGTCATACTGACTGCCACTGTTACTCCCACTGCCGGCACTGGCTTTTCACTGGCAGGCGAAGTGACATTCACCGCCGGCAATCTGGTGCTGGGGAGCTCACCCCTTGGGAACGGAAGCGCGAGCCTGACCACGTCTTCTCTCCCGATCGGGTCAGACAGCGTCACAGCGTCCTTTGTGGGGGGAACCAACGGGGCCTTCGCCGGATCGACTTCGGATCCGGTCACGGTTATCGTCAACCCTGCAGCGAAACCTGTGCCAACAATCCAATCGCTCTCACCAGCCTTCACTCCTGCGGGTAGTGCTGCATTCACACTCACCGTAGCGGGAACGAACTTTGCGAGCGGAACGACAGTGTACTGGGGCAAGAATGCTCTCACCACCACTGTTGTCAGTGCAACTCAGCTAACGGCGCAGGTGCCCGCCTCAGATGTAGCCACGGCAGGTCACACTGCCATCACCGTACAAGCTTCCGATTCGGGAGCAGGTACCTCCAACAGCCTCCAATTCGAGGTTGATTCTTCGGATGGGTCGACCGGAACGCCAGTCTTCCCGTCTTCCACGGCAACGGTTGCGTCAGGATCAGCGGCCAGCTTCGACGTTACGCTGCCTTCCGGGGCAGCCAACGTATCGGCTTCCTGTCTGAATCTGCCGAGCGGCTCAACCTGCAGCTATTCAGCCAGCAACAGCACTCTGACGGTCACAACTGCCGGATCAACTCCGGCTGGCTCGTATCCGATCACCGTGGTGTTCTCTGAAACGCTGCCGGCTTCGTCCGCTGGGTTCCTCGCACCCTTTCTCCTGCTGCCCTTCTGGCGGCAGAGGAAGAGAAGCGGAAGCCCCCGGGCGAAGCGAGTACGACTCGCGCTGGGCCTGATCGCGGCACTAGCCGTACTTGCGGGGTGTGGCGGTGGAAGTACCGCACCAGCACCAACACAACCCGTGACTCCATCAACCTACCAGGTGACCAGCTCTGCCGTGGTCAACCTGACTGTGCAGTAGCTATCCAGCGGCGATTGCCTCCTGCGGCTCGCGCTAAGAAAGAGTTCAGCCGACCCATTTCCCAGATTCCATGCAATTTCCGAGCGGCTCCTGTCGGATGTTCACCAGATGGCTGGCCGCCTGCTACATGCCTGCCGACCACCAGATTTCAGAACTCATAACCCAAAGGTCGGTGGTTCAAATCCACCCCCCGCAACCATCTGTGGCGCAAATTCTGCCGCGCCGAGCAAATCACATTCCCGTTCAGCAATATACGTTCCATTCGGCTGCGGAGCCATCCGTATCTGATCCATGTGATCTTCGAGCTTTGCCTTCCCTCGGACGGGGTCCTTCCTCAGGATGCAGGCAGATCCCGCACCGCACTGACCACTCGTGCGGTAATTTCGTTGGCAGTGAGAGGTTTCTGAGCGACGGCCAGTGCCAATCTGACTTGGCGAAGTTCGGATTACACATTTCCGAAAAGTTATATAAAGGCTCTGCCACCCATTTTCCGGAGCCATCCGCCGATGCGTATACGAAACTGGATCTTTGTTCTGCTGATTGCCTCTTCCCTGCCCGCTCTCGGCCAATCCGTTTACACAACGCGCCCGAACGATCCGCATGCGGTGTATCTGCAGCGCGGCAGTTTCGGCGCCGTCGCCAATGGAAAAGCGGACGACACAGCGGCCATCCAGGCAGCCATCGACCGCGTTCAGCAGACCACCGGCGCTGGCATTGTTTTTATCGGGCCGGGACGATACCGCATCACCCGGACCATCTACCTGTGGTCAGGTATTCGTCTGATCGGCTATGGCGCGCATCGGCCGACCATCGTGCTGGGAGCGGGCACGCCCGGCTTCCAGAAAGGGCATGGCTTTCTCGGAACCGGCCGCTACATGCTGCAATTCGCTTCGCAGCGCCCCGCTCCTGGGCAGCCCGTTGTCGACGCCAACGAGTTCACCTTCTACAGCGGCATCAGCAACGTGAATTTCGAAATCGGCCCAGGAAATCCGGCGGCGATCGCGGTGCGCTTCCACGTCGCGCAGCACTCATTCCTGCAGTACATGCGCTTCCAGGTCGGCGACGGACGGGCGGCGCTGGAGGATGTCGGCAACAACGCCAGCGACCTGCGGATCGAAGGCGGCAGGTACGGCATTATCACGGTACGCACCGCCCCAGGCTGGCAATTCCTGCTGATGGATTCGACGCTCACCGGGCAGAGACGTGCGGCCATTCGCACGCAGCAGGCCGGCATGACACTGGTCCGCGACCGCATCTCGCACACGCCAGTCGCCATTGAAATTCCTCCCCACCAAATAGAGGAGCTGTACGCGCACGATCTGCAGTTGCAGGACATCAGCCGGGCAGCGCTCGTGCTGGGCAACGCCGCAAAGACCCACGATGAAATCACCCTGGACCATGTCGTATGCCGCGGAGTGCCACAGTTGGTCGCGGACGAGCCGGGTTCGAAGGGCAGATTTTCGGTCAGAGGAAGTTCGCAGCCGTTCGTCGAGGAACACCTTACCATCGGAGCGATAGTTGGCGCCGACGGACGGGAACAGGGTGTAGAGCTTCACCATCGCGAGCAAATAGGGGTGGGCCGTATTCCTGCCTCGGACATTCCGCCGCTGCCGCCGGTGAGCGATTGGGTGAATGTCCATGCGCTGGGCGTCAAAGGCGATGGCTCGAACGATACAGCGGCGCTGCAGGCCGCCATCGACTCGCACCGCGTGTTGTATTTTCCGCAGGGGGTCTACCGCGTGACGAACACCCTGCATCTGCGGCCCGACAGCGTGCTGATCGGCCTCAACCCGGGGACGACGGCCCTTCTGGTCACCAACAACGCAGCGACATTTACCGGGCAAGGCAAAGCGGTGCCGGTGGTGGAGAGCGCAAAAGGCGGAGCCGCGATTCTCACCGGAATCGCAATCGTCACCGAGGATATGGACCAGCGGGCGGCGGCCCTCGTCTGGCGCGCCGGACCGCACTCCATGGTGCAGGACGTGAACCTCCGATGGGGGCTGAGCCCCATTCGTCCCTCGCTGGCAGCCGCGCTGCCCAGACCCACGCAGCCGCCGCGCAGCCCCTGGACCTATCTCGGCACGCAGTATCCCAGCCTCTGGATAAGGGACGGCGGCGGGGGCATCTTCCGCGGCATCTGGACCTCGAACTCCCTGGCGCGAGAGGGCC
>JAJZJJ010000517.1 GCA_021810175.1 Acidobacteriota bacterium
CCGCGCCATCTCGATCTCTTCCCTGCCCCACTGGAAATGGAACCGGAGGACCGGGATTCCCCACTGATCCACAGCTTTCCGGTCGATCTCGCAATAGCTCTGCTCGTTCGGAATCATCTCCCCGCGTCCCTGCAGGGTGATGAACGACCCATACAGCCCGCGCGCCTGCTGCTTCAGTTTGCGCCCGTATCCCCCGCCCAGAATCCGCTCCGATCCGCTCAGCACGCCCGGCGCCGGCATGCCGCTCCGCCCACCGTAGAACTCGATGTGATACCCCCGGGAAAATGCCAGCTCCCCGCGCTTCTGCTTCTCGTAATTCCACCACGGCATGTAAAGGTGCATCCCGCCCACGCCGTCCTCATTGTGCGGCGGCATGTTCATCATCGATGGGAACCACCCTGTCACGTTGGACATCACCGTATCCATCAGATAGCGCCCCACCATCCCGCTTGAGTTGGCCAGGCCGTTCGGAAACCGCGAACTGCGCGAATTCAGCAGGATTCGAGCAGTCTCGCAGCTGCTGGCCGCCAGCACCACGATCCTGGCCCTGGCCTCGACTGCCTCGCCCGACTGCTTGTCGATGTAGGAGACGCCGGTTGCCCGGCCGTCCGGCCCCGTCAGCACCTCGCGCACCATCGCGCCGCAGCGAATCTCCAGATTTCCCGTCTCCATCGCGGGCAGCAACAATACTGGAGGAGAAGAGAAGTTCGATCCCATCCGGCATCCGCGATAACACTGCGAAACATAGTGGCACGCGGGCCGCCCCTGATGAGGGCGCGTCAGCACCGCCAGCCGCGAGGGGATGCACGGTATATTCAGGCTCGAGCACGCCTTCTGCACCAGCTTTTCGTAGCACCTCGGAGCCGGAGGCGGCAGATACTTCCCGTCCGGAAGGTTCTCAATTCCCTCTGCCGAACCAAAAACCCCAATCAGCTCTTCCACATTGTCGTAGTACGGAGCCAGTTCCTCGTAACCGATCGGCCAGTCAAAACCCTTTCCATCCCGGCTGTGCGGTTTGAAGTCATAGCTGCCGTTGCGCAATGAAATGCGTCCCCACGCATTGGTGCGGCCGCCAAGCATGCGGGAGCGAAACCACTTCCATTCCGTGCCCGGAGCGCAGGTGTACGGTTCACCCTCCACCTTCCACCCGCCGACGACCGCTTCGAAGGCTCCCGATACCGGCTTGCTTTCGTTCATCGCGCCGCGATGCGGCGCATCGTAGCCCCACTCCAGCCACCGCGAATCTTTTGCCGTGTCATACCAGTCTCCCGCCTCAAGGAGGAGACATTTTGCGCCGGCTTTGGTGAGGTTATAGGCAACCATGCCGCCACCTGCGCCGGAGCCCACAATGATCGCGTCGTAACCTTCTGATCCTGGCATAAAGCTCATTCGTGCATGTCCCCCGTCGCTGGCCGCTGTTCTTCTTCGATCAGGTGCATCAGGCGAAGCCGAGTCCGGCAGTTACCCTGAGAATCAAACGAGATCGCTCCGGAGACACCATGAAAGTTTTGAACGCCAGCAAGATACTTCCGAATCCGGTCTCGGTTCGGGCCGACTGCCTGCACCGCCCGTACCGTAAGCTGAACCGCATCGTAAATTTCCAGTGCCGCAGGACTCGGAAGGATGCCGGTTGTCTTCACATACTGGCGAATGAATGTGCTGCGAGCTGATTGGCTGGCTCCAGTATTTTTCGGTGCCAGTACGCTCTCCGAGGCTCCCATCGCTCGTCCTCCATCGCCGGAAAGCGGAAACCCAAAGCCCGACTGAGGCTGCGCTGCCTGCTGCGACAGGTATGTTGGGATCGAAATACCCGCCGCCCGCAACCTTTTGAGCAGAGCGCCGGCAGTCGCCGCCCGTGTCCACACAACCAAAGCCTGAAAGTGTCCACGCGTCAACCTCTGCACGACAGAGCTGTAGTCGGGTCGCAGCGGGTCAAGCATCACGGATGCCGGCACGGGCAACCCAGCCTTGCGGGCGCTCTCATCCACAGCCCGGGCTCCTTCCACGCCATCTTCATCTTTCTCCGCAACCAGCAGCATGCTCCCGGCGCCGCCGTGCATGGTCTGCAAAATCTCTCTGGCCTCCGCATGATCGCTGGCGCCCAGCCGAAAAATCCAGGGAATGTCCCCCTCCGTCGTCGTGGGATCGCCCGAGATCGTAAGCACTGGAATTCCAAGTCGATTACCAACCTGTTCCGTTAAATGTGCTTCCGCGCCACTCTCCGGTGTAATCAACACCAGTGAGTTATGCTCCAGCGCCAACTGCATCACAGCCTTCGCCACATGTCCCCATGACGGCCCGCTCTCGTCACCAACCACCAGCTCCATGCGCTGCCCTGATGGAAGCCGAGCGCTCAGGTTCCGCAGTGCGAGCCGGGCAGCGGCAACCATCGCTGCACCATCGGGTTTTCCCGGACCATGAAGCGCGGCCAGCAATCCGATCCGCAGAACCGGCCCCCGAACATCATAGGCAGCGCTCCCGCCAGGGCCCGCATAGCTCTCTCCGTCTTTTGCAATCGATGCATAGGGTGCCGCGCTACTCTTCGCCGCCTGGCTCCATGCATGTTGCTCCCCCAGGAAGCCGACAACAATCCCAACGAGGAAGACGGCAGCAATCGCTCGTTTTACTGTTCGCACTGGAAAATATCCCGCCATATCCTTTTTCCCCGCCATCTTTCCAACTCAGTGCAGAAACGGCAGATGCTTTCCTTTCCAGTCTGTGCGCTCTTCCGGCCAATAGATAAACCGCCCCTTCTCCACCTTCGCGAACGTCAAGGGCGCAATGTCGTTCAGGGTATAGTCGAAAAACGCGTACCCGCTGACGCCCTGATAGCTCTTCATTTCATAGGTTCTTAACGCGTCCATAATGCGCGCGCGGTTGAGCCCGGCCGTGCGAATCGCCCCGATGAGCATATTCATTCCGTCGAAGGCATAAGCCGCGTACGGATCCGGCTGCGCGTGAAACCGCCGCACAAAACTTCGCCGAAACGCGAGCCACTTTGGATCCGTTCGCGTCGGATCCATTGGCGTCACCATGACAAACCCGTTAGCGGCTGCGCCCGCGGCCTGCAGCAGCTGCGGATAGCAGGTCCTGCTGGATCCGAATACCGGCTCGTTCATCCCCAGCGCCCGCATCTGCTTCAGAATGTGCCCCGCTTCCTCCGCATTCCCCCAGATCACCAGTCCATCGACCCCGGCATTCCGGAGCGTCTGCAGTTGCGAGGTGAAATCAGTCGCCCCTGGCGCGAACCACACATCCGCAATCGGCTCATGCCCGATGCGCCTTGCCGTGTCCGAGAAAACTTCCTCTCCCGTCCGCCCGTAACGATTGTTTTCCTGCAGCACCCCGATCCGGGAAAGCTTCAGTTGGTTAAAGATGTAATCCGCCAGAGCGTACCCTTGCTGGCGATCGTCCGGGAAATCGTGCATCAGCCAGGGAACACGGGT
>JAJZJJ010000518.1 GCA_021810175.1 Acidobacteriota bacterium
CTCACCTGAAGCTGGGATTCGAGCCATCAGGACGCAAGTGCATCGGCTTCGACGTGGCAGATGACGGTGAGGACGCTTGCGCCAACGTGCTGATCCACGGCTCTGTTGCCCTCTGGTGCGACGAGTGGAGGGCGAAGGAGGATGAGCTGCTGAAGTCGTGCTCCCGGACGTTTATGGAGGCAATGAAGCGCGGCGCAGATATCCGCTACGACTGCATCGGGGTGGGAGCATCCGCTGGCGCGAAGTTCGACGAGCTGAACCAGCCCCGGCAGAGCTTCGAGCGTGTCCGGTACGCCAAATTCAACGCGGGCGCAGCGGTCGAACGGCCAGAGGAATACTACGTCAGCGACCGGCTGGACCGCATCAAGAACAGGGATTTCTTCGCCAACCTGAAGGCGCAGGCATGGTGGAACCTGGCTGACCGCTTCCGCAACACCTATAACGCAATCAACCGGGGCGAGAAGTTCAAGGATGACGAGATGATAAGCATCGTCAGCGACCTGCCGTTCCTGGAGAAGCTGAAGCGGGAACTTTCGACGCCGAAACGGGATTTCGACCGCAACGGGCGCGTCAAGGTCGAGAGCAAGGAGGACCTGGCCAAGACGAACCGGCCCGGCGGCGCGGTCCCATCGCCGAACCTTGCGGACGCCTTTGTCATGGCTTCGGCTGCTCTCTCGGTCGGCAGGTTGAACATTTCAGAAGCAGTTTTGAAGGCGGCAATGCGGTAGCATGGTGCATAATTGTGGCGGAGAGTGAATTTGAACTGGCCATGGCATAAACCTCCCGCAAAAGATGAGCGGCCCTCCCCCGCAGCGGCCCCGGATGTTGCCTCCGGCATCCGGGCCGCACTTCAGAAGGCACAGCAGGAAATCCAACCCGTTCGGTATCCGATCCAGCCTCCGAAGATCGCTCCGGGCGTCGTCCCTTCAGGGGTGTCTCCGCAAGTAACACTGGATAAGCTCGCCTACGATCAGGCGCAACTGGTTCACGATGCAGCTCCAGAGTTCAGCTCGGCCCTGTACGCCTACGGGAACATTGAAGGCTTTCCCGGCTATCCCTACCTGATGTTGCTGGCGCTGCGGGTCGAATACCGCAACATGGCCTCTGCACTGGCGAATGAGATGACACGGGAGTGGATCGAGTTCACCAGCAGCGAGACGGCTTCGAGCAAGACGAAGCAACGCATCACTGATCTTGAAAAGGCATTCCGTGAATACAACGTGCAGGGCGTCATCCGGAAGGCGTTCGAGGACGATGCGTTTTACGGAACCGGCCAAATCCTCATCAACATTCGCGGAGCCGATCTTCAGAAGCCGCTGATGGTGTCCGACAAGACCATTGGCAAGAACAGTCTGGAGGGCTTCAAGAACGTCGATCCGATCTGGACCACGCCGCTGATGTACAACGCGCTGAATCCACAGCTCAAAGACTTCTACCGGCCCTCAAGCTGGTGGGTTATGGGGCAGCACTGGGACGCGACTCGCATGGAGATCATCATCACGCGGCCAGTTCCTGACATCTTCAAGCCCGCATTCAACTTCAGCGGCATCAGCCTTTCGCAGTTGGTTGAACCATACGTGAACAATTGGCTACGCACCCGGCAGAGCGTTTCGGACCTCATCAACAACTTCTCGATTGTCGTCCTGAAGACAGCCATGGATCAGGTGCTGACCGGCGGCGACAACGGCAACAGCCTGTTCGACCGCATCAAGCTCTTTACGCTGACCCGATCCAACAAGGGTCTGATGGCGCTTGACAAAGAGCGTGAGGAGCTGGTGCAACTGGCTGTTCCGCTTGGAGGACTGCACGAGCTGCAGGCTCAGGCAGAGGAGCAGATGTGTTCCGCATCGCGGGAGCCGTCGATCATCATGACCGGCGTATCGCCTACCGGCTTCGGCAACGTCGCAGAGGGCGAAATGGGAGCGTGGCGCGACTGGATCAGGGCGAATCAGGAAGCCCATGCGCGGCGTCCGATTGAGCGCATGATGAGAATCATTCAGATCTCAACGTGGGGAGACATCGATCCTGACATTGGCATTTCATTCAATCCGCTCTACCAGATGACGGAAAAGGAGAAGTCCGAGATTCGCGTGAACGAGAGTGTCGTCGCTGGAAATTACATTGACCGCGGCGTGATCGACTCACAGGAGCAGCGCGAGAAGATCGCCCGCGATCCTGAGTCGGGTTATCAGGGAATCGACATCACAAAAGAGATTGAGCCGCCCAGCGAGGCGGAGTTGGGCGCGAATCTCGGAAGAGGCATCGCATGAAGCCGGTCCCTCGGCGCCCACGCGGCCCACTGACGAAGTTGGAGCTGGTGGACATCCACGTCATGATTATGCAGTCGAGGCCGATTCTTCTGCCTCCGAAGAAAGGGAACCATGGCAGTTAACATCCTCGGCGGATTTCAGAAGCACAAACAGGTTTTCCAGGCCAGCGGGACGTTCACGATCCCGTCCGGCATCACTTCGTCCACGACGTTTGAGTGGAACATCGTAGGCGCTGGCGGCGCTGGCGGAGGCGGTTCGTCGGGCGTTTCCGGGGCCGGCGGCGGCGCCGGTGCGACCGCGATGGTGCTGGCAAATGGCTACACGGCAGGAAACACCATCCTCGTCACAGTGGGAGCTGGGGGCCTTGGTTCAGCAGGAGCGACCGGAGGAAACGGCGGCGATTCGAGTATCGCCAGCGGAACGCAGTCGATCACCACGGTGACAGCTGGGGGGGGTAAGGGAGGAGGCGGAGGCAATTCCCCGACTGCCAATCCTGGGGGACTCGGCGGAACGGTCACGAATGGCGATGCTGACTCGGTTTCTGGCGGGGATGGAGGGACGGGCGTCTCCAATTCGTCCTCAGAGGGAGCCACGGGCGGCGCAAGCACGCTCGGCGGCGGCGGAGCTGGCGGAATCGGCGGAGGCACCACGAATGGCAACACGGCGCAGGTTGCGGGTGCTGGCGGCGGCGGCGGCTCATCCAACGTTGCGTCCGTCGGCGGGAACGGAGCAGGCGGCCTTGTGGTGGTGACGTGGATGCAGTAAGGGTTGCGCGGCCTGTCTGGCCCAACTACGCGGCGAGAATGCGCTATCAGCGCCGCATAGTGCAGCTTATCCGCGAGATGGCGGCCAGCGTCGAATACTGGATGCAGGCGCAGCACAATGCCGATCCGCCGGCGCTCGCCTCGGATGCTTTGCCATCGGTCGAAGCGCAAAGGCGATTCAAAGAGATCGCTGAACGCTGGCAGGCGCATTTCGATGAAATGGCTCCGAAGGCTGCGGAGCAGTTTCTAAAGAACCAGTTTCGGGGCACAGATTCAGCCATGCGGCAGGCGCTGAAGGCCGCAGGATGGTCTGTGGAGTTCGTTCTGACTCCGGGGATGCGCGATGCGTTCGAGGCATCGCTGGCGGAGAACGTGGGGCTGATCCGCTCGATTGCTCATCGGTATCTGGG
>JAJZJJ010000519.1 GCA_021810175.1 Acidobacteriota bacterium
GACTTCCACACTGACAGTGATCCGGCTCGAGGAGGGCGCGGATATCAGCTGCGCCGCCGAACTGAGGCAATCTCTGGCCGAGGCGCTGGCGGATGCGCGCGAGGTGAAGGTGGAGCTGAGCGGGTCTGGCGAGATCGATCTGGCGATTGTCCAGTTGCTGTGGGCGGCAGGCCGCGAGGCGCGTGCGGCGGGGGGATCGCTGACGGTGGAGACCGCCGGGTTGGAAGCGCTGCGCGGGATGCTGGGGGATGCGGGGCTGGCGGAGCTTCCGTGCAGTCTGAAGGGCGCGTGAGGGGGAGGCAGGCGGGTGGAGTCAGTGGACAACATCGAGCAGTTCCGGCAGGCGTTCCGGGAAGAGGCGCGCGAGCTGCTGGCTGAACTGGAGACGGCGCTGCTGGAGCTGAACGAGCAGAGCGATGCGGAGACGGTGGGCCGCATCTTTCGGGGTCTGCACACCATCAAGGGCTCGGGCGCGATGTTCGGTTTCGAGGAGCTGGCCGCGTTCACGCACGAGCTGGAGACGGCGTTCGACGAAGTGCGCCAGGGGCGGCTGCCGGTTTCGCAGCATCTGACCGATCTGACGCTCGAAGCTCTGGATCGGATTCGGCTGCTGCTGGAGGGCGAGCGCGGCGAGGAGGATAGCTCCGGGGGCGCGATTCTGGAGCGTTTGCGCCAGCTTTCTCCGAAGGCGGCAGACCCGCGGGCAGAACGGGGAGCGGGGCGGGCGGAGGCAGGCGGGACCGGGAGGCAGCGGGCGTGGACGATCCGTTTTGCGCCGGGGCCGGAGCTGATGCGCCGGGGATCGGATCCGCTGCTGCTGTTGCGGGATCTGGAGCGGCTGGGCCGTCTGACGCTGACGGCGCATACGGAGTCGATTCCTCCGCTGGCGGAGATGGATCCGGCGCGATGCTACATCGGCTGGGATATGCGTCTGGTGACGGCGGCGGATGAGAACGCCATTCGGGATGTGTTCATCTTCGTCGAGGACCAGTGCGAGCTGGCGGTTGAAGCGGAGCCGGATGCGCGGCTGGCGGCAGAACAGCGGCTGGCGGCGGAGAAGAGTGCGGCCGCGTGCGCGGGAGACATCACCGCGCGCGGTTTGGAAGAGAAGCGGAAGGGCGGCGGGCGGCGCACGCACGATCAGGAGAACGCCGGGACGCTGCGGGTGCCGGCGGCGCGTCTGGACCAGCTGGTGGACCTGGTGGGAGAGCTGGTGACGGTACAGGCGCGGCTGAGCGAGGTGGCCGCCCGGTCGGACGACCCCGAAGTGCAGAGCGTATCGGAGGAGGTGGAGCGGCTCATGTCGGCGCTGCGGGAGAATTCGATGACGCTGCGCATGCTGCCCATTCGGGGAACGTTCGAGCGGTTTCGGCGGCTGGTGCACGATTTGACGCGCGAGCTGGGCAAGCAGGTGGAGCTGGAGATCGAGGGCGCGGAGACGGAGCTGGACAAGACGGTAATCGAGCAGCTGGCCGATCCGCTGATGCACCTGGTGCGGAACAGCATGGATCACGGGATCGAGACGGCCGGGACGCGGGCGGCGGCCGGCAAGCGGGAGACGGCGACGATCCGGCTGTTCGCGCGGCACGCGGGAGGCAGCGTGCTGGTGGGAGTGCAGGACGACGGAGCGGGAATCGACGCGGAGGCAGTGCGGCAGCGGGCGATCGAGCGGGGACTGGCCGCGCCGGAAACGGCACTGACAGAGTCACAAATCTACGCGTTCATTTTTCAGCCGGGGTTTTCGACGGCGAAGCAGGTGACGGACCTGTCGGGGCGCGGCGTGGGGATGGATGTGGTGCGGCAGCGGGTGGAGAGCCTGAGAGGGTCGATCGAGGTGACCAGCCGGCGCGGCGAGGGCACCACGGTGACGCTGCGGCTGCCGCTGACGCTGGCGATTATCGATGGGCTGCTGGTAACGGTGGGCGAGGAGTATTTCGTGCTGCCGCTGGCGTCCACGCTGGAATGCGTGGAGCTGACGCCGGAGCAGAAGGCGCAGGAGGGGCGGGATGTGGCGAACATTCGCGGCGAGCTGATTCCGTGCATCCGCCTGCGGCAGCACTTTGGCACGGCGGGTGAGCGGCCGGGGCTGGAACAGATCATGGTGGTGGAAGGCGAGGGCGGGCGCTGCGGGCTGGTGGTGGATCGGGTGCTGGGCAACTGCCAGACGGTGATCCGCAGCCTGGGGCATCTGTACCGCAGCGTGCAGGGAGTTTCCGGGGCGACGATTCTGGGCAACGGAGCGGTGGCGCTGATTGTGGATCCGCCGCGACTGATGCAGGAGGCGCTGCGGGCGAGCCGAACGCCGCATCCGGCGCGGGGTCGATGCGGGCTGGGGCCGTCTCCCTAATGGCGGAGACGGAGAGCATGCAGCGGGAAAGAGCGGCGCGGTTCGGCCGGAGAGCGGTGATCAACAGGAAGAGCGCAGGAGAGAGCCTGCGGGGAGAGAGCGATGAAGTGGTTCAGGGACATGAAGATTGGAACGAAGGTGATTGCGGGGTTCGTTCTGATGGGCGCTATTACGTGCGTGGTGGGGCTGCTCGGCATCATGAACATGGGCAAAATTGCCGCGCTGGCAAAGGATTCCTACAGCCGGGATACGCTGGGAATTTCCTATCTCAAGGAAGCCAACATCGACCTGATCTATGTGGGCCGGGCGGAAAAGAATTTTCTGCTGTCGAGCACGCCGGCGGAACGCGAGAAATACCGCCGGGCGATTGACCAGTTTTCCGCGATGCTGAACGACAACGTTGCGCAGGCAAAGCGGTTGTCTCACAGCGACAGGATGCGGGATCTGCTGTCACAGCTGGAGGAGGCGTGGAAGGCGCGCCAGGCGGTTCTGAACCAGACGATCGCGATGGGCGAGAAAGAGCAGATGGCCAGCAGGCGGGCCTCGGTGGAGCTTTCGATGGGACTGGGCCGCCAGAAATCCGATGCGATGGAGGCTGTCTTCGACAACCTGAACACCGCCAAGACGGAGAATGCGCGGGCCGCCGAGCAGGATGCGGAGCATATTTACCAGAGCAGCCGTCTGTTCATGCTGTTCACCATTCTGGGCGGCGTGCTGCTGGGGCTGGGGCTGGGGATCTTCATCTCCCGCAGCATCGCGAGGCCGATGGCGCAGCTGGCGGATGCGGCCAGGCAGATTTCTCTGGGCGATGTGAACCAGACGATCGAATACGAGAGCGGCGACGAGGTTGGGTCGCTGGCGGAGTCGTTCCGCGGACTGGTGGCTTATATCCGCGGCGTGTCAGGCCTGCTGGAGAAGGTGGCGGCCGGCGACCTGAGCGCGCGGGCGGATGCGAGATCGGAGCGCGATGTGCTGAGCCGGAGCTTCGAGCGGCTGCGGAGCAATCTGAAGGAGTTCATCGCCGAGATGAACCGCATGTCGGAGGAACACAACAAGGGCGACATCGATGTGACGATACCGGCGCAAAAAT
>JAJZJJ010000520.1 GCA_021810175.1 Acidobacteriota bacterium
CAGCCACGACGTGGACCGCGCGGGTGCTGCTCCTGGTGCCGATTGCGGGGCCGGTGCAGGCCGGGTTCGCGATTATCGGATGGCGGCTGGGTCGAGGGCAACAGGCGGAGGGGACGCGGGCGCGGACGGCGGTGGCGCGGTGGTGGTCGGTGGCGATTGTGGGAGCGAGCGCCGGGTGGATGTTCTGGATGATTCCGCAGGATCCGGGGCTGAGTTTCTATCCGATGCTGACGGAAGTGTTCCTGCTGTGCGCGGTGCTGTACTGGGAGGAATATCGCCAGAGGAGCGCGGGCGTGCTGACCGGGGTGCTGGGGCTGGCGGCGTGGGGGCTGGTTTTTCCGTTTGGTCTGGCGGCGGCAACGTTGTGGCCGCAGTTCCAGATCGATGGGGAGTGGTGGAATGTGCCGAAGTACTTTGTGGCATTCGGCATGATTCTGACGCTGCTGGAAGAGCAGAAGCTGGAGGCAGACACGCGCAGCGAGGAGTATCGGGTGTTGTTTGAGAATAATCCGCACCCGATGTGGATTTTCGATACGGAGACGCTGCATTTTCTAAAGGTGAACGATGCGGCGGTGGCGCGATACGGGTATTCGCAGGAGGAGTTCCGGGGGATGAACCTGCGGGAGATCCGGCCGCCGAACGAAGTGGATGCTCTGGAGCAGACGATCGCGGGCTCGCGGGAAGACGAGTCGGTGCTGATATCGGGGCCATGGACGCACATTCTGCGGGATGGGCGTCGGATTCAGGTGGAGGTGTCGTCGCACAGCATTCGGTTCGAGGGGCGGAAGGCGCGGTTCTCGCTGGTGCAGGACGTGACGGAGCGGCAGCAGATGCATCATCAGCTGCTACATCAGGCGCACCACGATATGCTGACGGGATTGCCGAACCGGCTGCTGCTGATGGACCGGATGGAGCAGGCGCTGGCATCGGCGGCGAGGCGGTCGAAGAAAGCGGCGATCATCTGCCTGGATCTGGACCGCTTTAAGCAGATCAACGACACGTACGGGCACGCGGTGGGGGATTTGTGCCTGAAGCATGTGGCGGAGCGGCTGAAGAGCCGGTTGCGGGCGTCGGATACGGTGGCGCGATCGGGGGGCGAGGAATTTACGATTGTCGCCGGGGATCTGAACGCGGTCCACGATGCCGAGAAGATTGCGGAGGATCTGCTGGCGGCGCTGCGGAAGCCGCTGGTGGTGGATGAGTATCCGATCGACATGACGGCGAGTTTTGGGATCGCGCTGTATCCGGATCACGGCGAGGATGCGGCGGAGTTGTGGCGGAATGCGGATGCGGCGATGTACCGGGTGAAACGGTCGGGGGGGAACCAGTACGTGCTGGTCTCGCGGGAGATCAGCGAATCGACGGCGGAAGCCAACGAGCTGGAAATGTACATGCGGCGGGCGGTGAAAGAGGGCGGATTCGAGATGTACTACCAGCCGGAGTACGGATGCACGGGCGAGCTGCGGGGGCTGGAAGCGCTGCTGCGGCTGCGGCATCCGAAGCTGGGAGCGGTGAGTCCGGAGCGGTTTATTCCGATTGCGGAGGAGAGCGGTCTGATCGTGCCGGTGGGCGACTGGGTGCTGCGGGAGGTATGCCGGCAGGCGAAGGAGTGGAGAGAGCAGGGATTTGAAGTGCCGCGGATTGCGGTGAACGTGTCGCCGCTGCAGTTGATGCGCATGGATTTTTCGGGACAGGTGCGGGCAGTGGTTCAGGAGATGGAGATGCCGCCGGAGGTTCTGGAAATCGAGATGACGGAAACGACGGTGATGCGCAACGAGGAGGATGTGGCGCGGCAGATGCGGGAACTGGCGGAGCTGGGAATCCGGTTCTCGGTAGACGATTTTGGGACGGGATACTCATCTTTGCAGCACCTGAATCAGCTGCCGATTCAGACACTGAAGATCGACCGGACGTTCATCGACCGGCTGTGCGATTCGGCGGATACGCGATCGCTGGTGCAGGCGATACTTTCGCTGGCGCACAGTCTGGGGCTGCAGGTGGTGGCGGAAGGCGTGGAGACGGTGGAGCAGATGGAAGTGCTGATCGGCATGGAATGCGACGTGATGCAGGGCTTTCTGTTTTCGCAGCCGCAGCCGGCGAGCAGGATTCCGGGGCTGGTGAGGGACGAGCGGATTGCAGCGCTGTGGGGCCGGGAAGGGACGATTCCGAGGGCGTGAGGGCCCGGGCTCAGTAGGTGGAATGGACTGCGTAGCTCAGGCCAGTGGTGAACTGGAAGGAGTTGCGGCGGGTAGGCGGGATTGCCGCAGGCGGATCGTTCAGATAGCTGTCGTTGGTTCCCACGGAAAAAGAGAGGTTCTTGAAGAACGGCATGGTGGCGGAGTTGATTTCGCTGGCAGAGTAGGCCTTGGTGTTATTAAAGGCCGGGAGCCAGGAAGCCTGCTGGGTGAACTGAATGTTGTGCGGGAGCTTGCGAGTCCAGTTGGCGCTGAGCGTGGATCCGATGAGGTTCTGGTTCTGCTGCGAGGATGTTTGCAGGAAGGACTGGGAGACATACTGGAGCGATAATTTGAGGTCCAGTTCCTGGGTAGGACGGCGCAGGGCGGTCCAGCCGATGCCGCTGCCGTAGACCTGCTGGAGGTTGAGGGCCTGGCCGTAGTTGTGGTCGAAGGTCGTCTGCATGAGGGCGTAGAACTCGGGGGAGAAGTATTCGTCGCGTTCGGCGGCCGCGTGGTAGATCGCGCTTTTGGAGTGACTGGAGGGAATCACGTTTCCGCCCATGGAATAGGCGGGCTGAATGATCTGGCCGAAGGAACCGCTGGCGTTCAGGATGGTACGGTCGCGGGTATTGAGCCAGCCAACGGTGGGCACTGTGCGCGTGAGACTGAGGGAACCGAAGAAGGTGTACTGATTCTGCGTGGCCTGCACGATGGAGGCGCCGCCGGTGAGGTCGCCGTTCCAGGCGCGCAGAAAGCCTGGATGGCCGGAGATCTGCTTGATGAGGGTCTTTTCGTCAACGATGTACTGAGCCTTTTTGACTGGAATGGGGCTGGAGGGTATTCCTTCCTTCGAGAAGGCCCAGATGACGCCGTCCTGGACGACGAGGGTTCCCTGTGGAATGCCGCGCGGGACGGCGCCGTATACCTCGAAGATGGCCTTCTGGAAGATGACGAGACGGGTGGAGGTCTTCAGCTCTCTGATCTGGGACCAGTTGACGCTGAGTTCGCCGACGATGGGGCTGCGGAAGAAGACTTTGCCGCCCAGAGCGCGGAGAAAGCGGCCGGTGAGCCGGTCACCATTTTTGAGCACGAGAATGTCGGGTTTGGATTTTGCTTTCGGGGTGGATTTGGGGACGTACTTTGGCCTGTGATGGGCGGCTTTTGCCTGAGGAGCAGCCGCCAGGCAGGCCTGGGAGACTGCAAGTGCAATAGAAAGAGCAACGAAGAGCGGCAGGAGCGGCCTCGCCGA
>JAJZJJ010000521.1 GCA_021810175.1 Acidobacteriota bacterium
CACATCCAGCGGCTGCTGCGCGAGCCGCCGCACGCGCCGGTGGGCTCCATCATCGACAAGGACGTCGAGCCGGCGCCGGCGACGGCCTCGCCGAAGATATCCGCCGTGTCTGGGAGGCCTTGCGCCTGTTGCCTGCCCCCACAGAAGGCAACGTTCCATGGCCCCCGCGGGAGAACCCTGCGGGATGGGTCTCCGATCACTGAAGGACCGCCACCCTGCCACGCCGCGGCCGGCTCGGGCGGCCTGCACCCGGCAGCTTGATCTCACGCAGAGGAGAAGGAAGCAGAAGAGACTCATGAAAGAGAGCCCACAGACAAACGGCAACCTAATTCCGATACAAGCATCGACGCAGAGCATCTGCTTTGCCTGCGGCCAGGAGAACCCCCACGGGCTGCGCCTTGACTTTCGCACGGCGCCAGCCGGCGAGTCGGCTGCCGAATGGGCTCCGACCACATTCACGGAAGGATTCCGAGGCATCGTGCATGGAGGCATCGTCAGTACCGTTCTGGATGAGGCGATGTCCAAGGCAGTTGCCGCCACCGGATCGCGTGCGCTCACAGCGGAGCTCCGCGTGCGCATGCGCCATCATGTTCCGCCTGACCGCCTGGTTCGCGTCCGCGGATGGATCAGCAGTCAGAGCAAACGTCTCATCAAGACCGAAGCGGCCATCACCAACGCAGAGGGAAGTGAACTGGCTCACGCCTGGGCCGTCTTCATGACCGTACGATAAGCCGGCTCGGCCAGTCCCGGCGGGCGCCCACCTCTGCCCTCTCCTCCGGCTCAGAGCAAGGCGATCCCGCCTGGCCGGACAGGTTTTCACCCCTGACACAGACCAGGCTCGGCCTTCCGTTGCCCGATTAACACTCCCGAACACTCAGAGAACGGATGTACTGCAACCCGCGCAGCGCGATGTCTTCGGGAGATACCGCGTAATCGGCCAACAGGGCTCCGGGCGAATCGGGCTCATCGGCAGCGTACCCAAAGCCCTCAATGACGCCATAGCCCTCATACTCCATCTTTCGCAGGGTCGCAACGATCTCGGGAAACGGAACGTGCCCACTGCCGGGCACGCCGCGATCATTCTCGCTGAGGTGCAGATGGCTCAGCATCGGACCAAGCCGCTCGATCGAGGAGGCAATACACTTTTCCTCGATATTGGCATGAAAGGTGTCAACCGTCACTCCAATGGCCGGGTTGCCGATCTCGGCGCAAAGTCTCCTGGCCTCCTCCGTCGTTCTCAGAAGCGAAGTCTCTGAGCGATTCACCGGTTCTACTGCCAACCGCATCCGGTTCTCGTCCAGCTTCTCCCCCAGACGCTGCAGCATCTCGATCGCCCGCTTCCACTCCTCCTCTGTGCTTCGACGCTCCACGGCGTACCCGATGGGCGCATAGACGGGCCCACCCAGCAGCCTGGCTCCCAGCTCAGCAGCCACCTCGACGCACTCCACCAGGTGAGCGAGCGCGCGGCGCCGCACATCAGAGTCTGCATCGATCGGGTTCACCCCTGAGGGAAGAATCACGCAGACCGTGCAATCCAGCTCATTGGACTCAAAAGCCATGCGCAATGGGGCCACCGGAAGGTCTCGCGGCCGGAACATGGGTATCTCCAACCCTTCAAAGCCGTATTCCCTCACCTTGGGGAGCCATGACAGGTGCTTCATCCCGAAGGATCTGGTCCATGCGAACGCGCTGATGCCCAACTTCATAGAACGCCCTCCGTCCTGTGTCTTGTAGATGTCATATCCATCATCCGACGCCCGGGTTGACATGGATCTGTTCCGGGGATCTTCGCTTGGTCTCGGGATAGACAAAAAAGAGGACCACGAAGAACTGGACGGCCAACATGACGGCGAAGAAAACGAAAGGAGCCGCATGATTCCGTGCGGCGATGGAGGCGTTCATAAGCCACTGCGAAGAGCCGCCGATGCCGACGCCGACGATGAAGCGCGCCGCCATCAGCGCATCCCAGTTCCAGGCAAGGGCATAGCCGATGGCAGAGAAGCCATATGGAAAAGCCATGATGCGAAGCGCCTCGCAGCCGCCCATCCCTTGCTCCAGGACGCCGCAGGTCAAGGAGCCAAGAGTCACCGGCAGGGCTCACAGAGACGATCAATCCCAGCGTCCAGTGCGTGAGATGAAAGACGCTCATTGACTGCCCGTCCGTTCCGGCGATCACCGCCGCATCAAATCCAAACCTCAAGCCTTCCAGCGCACCCACCATCGTCACCTTCACCTGATATCAATTCAAGCCGGCTCTACTCCTGATAGGCCGCTGCCATGCAACCGCTTCTACGCCGCGCCGGTTAGCCTGTTGGTTGAGATAGGTTCGATCTTCCATGCCTGCAGATCGAGAGCCCCCTTGCCCAGGATGCGGACAGCGATCTCCGGCGCCGCACCTGTGTAATAGAAGCGCTTCGTATATCCAACCCGCCCGCCGAGGATCGCCTCCACCACCGAACCATCGACGTATAGATGAACTCGGGGCTGGTCCTCCGCACTCAATGCGATCTCACGATCACCGGCCTGGAGCACATGCGAAGCGGCGATATAGCGTATCGACATCATCTCATCCGCGCCAACGCTGACCCGAAGCTGGAAGTCATGACCCTTGTCGCCTGAGGCCAGCACCTCTCCGTTGGCCTTCGGCAGCACCGCGGCTTTGCTCCCGGGCTCGGAATCGATCCTCAGAGCGCCGTGCCGCAAGGACGTTATCCGCGGCAGCGCCCGCATGCCCAGCCTCCCGTCCGCGTCAAGACTCAGGACGCGCGGCAGGCTCATCATGCCGCTCCAACCCGCGGAGCGCATCTGCGCCTGGGTACGATTCCGCTCCTGGATCCAACCCCAGAGGATTCTTCGCCCCTGGGCATCCTGTTGCGTCTTCGGCGCGTAAAACCCTCCCCAGTCCAGCTCACCCTTTTGCATCGCGGTGAACTTCATCGTCGCTTCATTTAGCAGGCCCGACTCCCAGAACACCCTCCCCAGCGTGGAGTAGATCAGCACATGGCCACCGTCGAGCGGGAACAGCTCCGGGCACTCCCACATCTCGCCATCGTCGCACGGGTTGGAGGTCTTTCTCCCATTCCAGGCGTCGCCCGTGAGCTCATGCAGATACTCCCAGCTCTTCAGTGCCCCACGCTTCGCATCAACCGGGCTGCGATACAGCAGAACGCAGCCGCCGACGCTCTCCACGCCCGAGCCCACCGTCATGTAGTACCAGTCACCCTGCCTCCAAACCGACGGATCGCGGAAGCCTGTAATCCGCATCCCCGCGGGCGGCCGCGCAACGATCGGCTGCGGATCTTTCTCCCAGCGTTTGAGTTGAGGATCGTCCGACCATGCCAAGCACTGGGACTCCTGAATGTTGTTGGCGCCGTCTCGGATCGTTGCAAGCGCATCGCTGCTCTTCTGCGTTCCTGTGTACAC
>JAJZJJ010000522.1 GCA_021810175.1 Acidobacteriota bacterium
CCCCGAAAACAACACGCGCATGTCATCCAGAGAGTCGATCGCCACTCCGCACTTGCCGACTTCTCCCAGTGACTTGGGGTCATCCGAGTCCCTTCCCATCAGCGAAGGAATAATCAGTGCCGCCACCATGAAAACTATGGTCAGGTTGTAAGTCAAGGCAAGCACCAGCCGAAGCACCGGCCAGCCAGCTATCCAATGCACTACCGCAACCGTGCTAACTCCCGCCCACCTGTCCATCCAGGCCAGTTGATGGTCAACCATAGGGTGGTGATTTCTCCCCGCAAGCTGCACCAGCACCGATAGAAAAGTCGAAAGTACCACCGTTACAATCACCATCTCGACCACTTCAATCAGTTTCGGCAGCGGTCGCCAGTGGCAGTACGCCAGGCACGCAACCAGCATCACCAGGCTCGGTACAGAACCCCATACATGGCTCAGCCCGCCTAACCGATCTATGCGGCACCAAACAATTTCTAGCGGAACCAGCACCGCCATCACCAACCCAATCGCCACATAATATGGCGAGTAATAGCGTCGAAAGTCCAGCCGATACCGCCCAGCCGGTGTCTGTGCAGTTAATTGATCTCTCACATTTGTCTCTTCGGTCTGGATAGTCATCTGGCGCCATCAAATTTTAACTTCTATAACTTTACCCCGCGCTCTTGTTCTGCTGCGCCCCCGTTGTCGCGACTTGTCTCATGCGGCTGCAGGCTCTTTCATAAGCCCAGCCCCATCCTCGGTCTAAAGTGTTGTCCTCGCTACCCTCCGCCTCCTTACCCGCCCGGCGCCGGCCCACATCCACCCGCCTGAGATCCACCCTCCCGCTTTTCTGTTGGCGGACCGCGCAAATGGGGCTAAAGTGTTGCCCATGCCTTTCGACGCCTCTTTTGCCCAACTCCCAGACCAAACCGTCGAAGTCAAACTCAACGGAACCATGACTCTCGGGACTACCCTCAAACTCTTCGAGTCTCAGCTGCGCTCCACGCTCTCTGACGGCACACGCCACGTCGTCCTCGATATGGAATCCCTCACCTACATGGACAGTGCCGGCCTCGGCCTCCTTGTCTTCACCAGCGCTGAGATCTCTAACCGCGGCGGAACCCTCACCCTTCGCGGAGTCAACCAGCGCATCCGCGATCTCCTCCACCTCACCCGCACTGACACGCTCCTCCGCTTCGAACCCTGAACCTCCTCCTGCGTCAGCCAGTCATCCCCGGACTGCGCTATCCTCGTAGCCGATGAAACGGCTAACCTATCCCGCTCTTCCCGCGCTCCTCGCCACCCTCCTCGCCGTCCCCGCTCTCGCTCAAACGCAGACTCCGGCCACGCCGCCCAAAACCTCCCACGCACCCGCCCAGCGCGTCCCCAAAATTCCACCTGTCGGACCCCGCCGCGCCATCATCGTGCCCATTCGTAACCCGCACGCTCCCGGCATGGTTCCTGCCAAAGAACTTCCAGACGGTACCGTCCCGCCCCCCGACGCCGACGGCAACTTCATCATCGGCCCCACCCATCCGCCCGCCCCGGCCACCGTCCACGACCCTGCCGTCCCGCAGGGCAGCGTCTGCAGCTTCATCATGACCTCGGCGGGAAGCCGCTATTATCCCGGCATCGCACGCACCCCCGGAACCTTCGGCCATCCTGACCCGCACAACCCTGCGCGCCTCCTCGTTCCCACCAGCCATCCCCAGTCCTGGAAGCGCACCGTCTGGGTCTACATTCCCACCCAGTACCGCCCTGGCGTCGCCGCGCCCTTCATCGTCGATCAGGATGGTCCCGACCCCCTCCTCTTCACCACCGTCAATAACCTCATCGCTCAGCACCTCATCCCCGTCATGCTCGCCATAGCCATTCAGAACGGCGGCGGAGACGCACAGGGCTCCGAGCGCGGCCTCGAATACGACACCGTCTCTGGCCGCTACGGCGACTTCGTCCAGCATGAAGTGCTCCCGCGCGTCGCCTCCACCTGCCACGTCCGTCTCACCCGTAATCCCAACGGCCGCGCCGCCATGGGCGGCAGCTCCGGCGGCGCCGCGGCCTTCATCATGGCCTGGTTCCATCCCAACTGGTTCCGCCGCGTCCTCACTTACTCCGGCACCTACGTCAACCAGCAATGGCCCTGGAACCCCAAGCTCCCCGGTGGCGCATGGGACCTCCACTCCCGCCTCATCCCCAACTCCCCGCGCAAGCCCATCCGCGTCTGGATGGAGGTCGGCGACCGCGACCTCTACTATCCCAACGTCATGCGAGACGGCATGCACGACTGGGTCGTCGCCAACGAGGACATGGCCCGCGCCCTCGCCGCCAAACACTACCATTACCAGTTCGTCTTCGCCCGTAATGCTCACCACGTCGACCACGCAGTCAAAGAGCAAACCCTCCCCGAAGCCCTCGAATACATCTGGCACGGCTACCCCATCCGCGACAAACACGCAGTGACAAGAGCGAAATAGCAGCACTGCACTACACAAAACCACAAATTGCGTTATCCTTCTAACCGATGAAACGGCTGGCGCACCTTGCGGCAGCAACGCTCCTGCTCGTACTTGGAGTTGCAGCACGGGCGCAGCCGCTTTGTACCCTTTCTGATCTCCAATCTGCGGCACAAAGGGTTAGCCTCGAGCAGAGAACCCTATTGTCCTTCCGCGTTGAGGTTCTGGGCGACCGGGTCACCCCTCAAACCGCCGCCCAGATCGCAGCTTTTAAAAGCGCATTAGCGGCTGCCGTGTACGACTGGATGGTCTGCCGCGCTCCATCCCACGAAACAGCCCCTGCGCTGCAGCATCAGCTTGCCTTCTGGCTCGGAGCCAACCAGCCGGGCAAGCCCATGGCAGGCATATATCCCGCCGACGAGAACACTATCGCCGGCATCTACGGCGCGGACCTGCACATCGCCGTCGATCAGCTCAACTCCAGTCCCAAATTCCTCGGCATCGTAGCCGGCTTCAACATCTCCTGCGGCGACGACCACCTTCTCATGCTCTACGAGCGCAAAGATCACCGCTGGCAGCGCGTCCTGCTCTGGCAGGGCGGCAGATACCAGGAGATCTCCGGCGCCTTCGGCGATTTCTTCGAGTACCTTCTCCTGCCGCCCTCCGTCGCCGGCGGCTGGGATGTCGCCGCTGCCCACGGCACTCCCTGGTGCACCTCCCGATTCAGCGGATTTCGCATCGACCTGCTGCGCATCTCCCAGCACGGCCAACCCTCCCGCCTGCTCTTCCAGAAGGCCGGAGGCTACTCACGCGGTGACATCCGCCCCGTCCTCAGCCCAGCCCCCGGCGGCTTTCAGTTGAGCATCGCCACCAACTCGCTTGACTCCCGCCAGTTCGTCAAAACCAGCATCTTTCGCTATCGCATTCACGATGGTCATGTGCATCGCGTCCAGCCCGTCGCCACCACCCCGGTCGGCTTCGTCGATTCTT
>JAJZJJ010000523.1 GCA_021810175.1 Acidobacteriota bacterium
CTGGATGTCAGAAAAATATCTTCCCCGGGCGGATCAGGCGAAGTGTTTTTTCTTGACATCCCCTTTTATAGAACCCGCTTCGTCATCACCAGTAGTTTTCGGTTCGGATTTCCCTTTGCCGTCGGCACGATCAGGCTCTGACCCCGGTGTTCTTCCTTCCATGCTTTCAGTTCATCCAGAAAATCAAGCGGGATTGGAATTTCTCGCTGTTCATAGTCCTTTATCGTGAAATGGTATTCCGGTTTGCTGCGGACACGAAAGACGGACTCATGCCAGCTGATGTCATGGAACTCAGCATGCTGCACTTCCCTGTCGCGCAGCCCCAGTTTGAGAGCCAGGTTGAAAAACGTGGCCTCATAGGGATTGGCCATCCGAAACAGGCCCGCCAACTCATCGGGCGCATAAATGGACGGAAGCTTCTTCTCAAATTTTGGCTTGGGCGGAAAGATCTTCGGATCGACTCCCGCCCAGCGCAACATTGACTGCAGTCGTTGGCGCTTATTGGCAATCGTCCGGTTCACCCGTCCTCGCTCACGCAATGCCGCGTCGAAAGAGAGAATGCGATCTCGAGTAACCTCGTCGGCGAAGTTGACTGAGACAAGCTCAAGGAATTCTGCTTTTACAAGGATCGCCTGTTCCCTGGCTTCCAGAGCACCCCGCTTCAAGGCATCTTCGATGTAATCATCAAAGGCGTCGGCAAGGCGCAACCGGCCTCTCGCTTCTTCGGCTGGATCGACGACGAGAAGACCTGCAGCTTTTGTTTGCATACGAGCCTGAAGCTTCACCGCGATTTGCAGGCGCTTCGCTTCGGCATCCGCCGCCTTCTTTCCAGCAGGCTTGCAGGTCGTCCCGCCATCCTCCACGCGGATCTCAAAAGGGAAGTTCTCGCCGATGGCTTCAATCGATTTTTGGCCAGTCTTAGGATCTTCGAACTCGGCAAATCCGGAGCGTACACGGCCGGTCGTGCCATACACGGCGAGCCGCCGAATCCAGGTCGGATCGGAGGGACCCTTGAAGCGAACCATCAGGGTAGCTTTGGACATCGCCTGTAGCTCTTCCAATCAACCTAAACCCGACAAAGACCCGACAACGGAAATAAGTCGCTCTTTTCAACGTTAAGCTGGGAATCCCTCCCTCTCCGCCAGCTTGTCTTTGTCGCGAACTCTGCCGGCGCCACCTGATTCAGGCTCGTGTGAGACCTTCGTTCCTTGTCGCAGACTTATTGCGGACTTGAACCTCCAACATCGCGCTCATCTCCGCGCTCCAGAAAAAACCCCGCCGACTGATGTCAGCGGGGCCGTCTGAGTGAGTGATTCAGCCATTCGCACAATGCGCGCTCACGAGCCGAGCAGTACAGTCACGCCACCGTGGCGACGAACACCGCAGTGTCCAGCCCACATCGCATTAGGGTGATGACCGGACGCCGCGTTGCCGTGGTGATGAGGCACAACCCCTGCCTGGCTTGGATCAGTACCGCCGCCCATGCACGCACCCGCCGAGAGATTAGCCGTACCATACAGCGTCACGTACTGCGTAACCGCGCCGGATGGCGGCGTCACCGCAAACTTCTCGGTGACCGCCTGGTTCGCAGCCACCTCACCGCTCATCTGGTGACCGACCGGCGCCACTTGCCAGCCGCCCGGCGCCTTCAGGCTCAAATGCACGCCCTGCAGGGTCTCATTGCCGCCGGCGCTCAGCGAAACGCTGACGATGCTGCGAGTGCCCGGCTGGAAGCTCTTCGGCGCGGAAACTGTCACCTGCCGGTCGCCGACCGACTGCTTCATCTCGTAGCGCTCGGTCAGCGGAAGATTGGCCAGCGCCGATGAGTCGCCAACATACACGTAGTAGTTGCCGGCCGTCTCGGTCCAGCCATTCTGTCCCCACCACCACTCGTCGCGCGGCGTGATCGTGAAGTGGACGACCTTCGACTCACCCGGCGCCAGCGTGACGCGCCGGAATCCGACCAGCTTGCGCGGCGGCTCGCCCGTCGACGCAGGCATGCCCAGATAAATCTGCGCGACATCGGTGCCTGTCACGTGTCCGTCATTGGTCACGCGCGCGCTCACTTGGATCGGCGTCACGCCGTCAACCTCATGCTCGCTCACGTCCAGATCGCTGTACTGGAAATGCGTGTAGGACAAGCCGAAGCCGAAGGGGAACATCGGCTGAATGTGCTTCGCCTCGTACCACCGATAACCCACCAGTAGCCCTTCCGAGTAATGCACCTTGCCACCGATGCCCGGAAAGCGCTCTGGACCTGCCGCCGGCACATCGGCAAGTTTCACCGGGAAGGTCACCGGCAGATGACCGCTTGGATCGACTTTGCCGAACAGCACATCCGCCAGCGCCGTCCCGTTGGTCTGCCCCGGATACCACGTGTCGAGAATCGCGGGCACCCGGTCGAGCCAGGGCATCGCAATCGGCGCCCCGGCCTGCACCACAACCACCGTGTGCGGATTGGCCTCCGCCACTGCGCTCACCAGCGCGTTCTGCGCCGAGGGCAGACGCAGGTCGGGCCGGTCGCCGCCCTCGCTCTCCGTATCGTCTGCCACCACCACCACCGCGACCTTCGCCGACTTCGCGGCCTCTACCGCCTTCTGAATATCGGCGTGCACCGTCGACGGCGTCGCCCAGACCAGCTTGCTGGGCGAGCACGGCAAATCGATCTGATACGTCTGCCCCTTGCTGAGATGGACGGCCGCCGAATGAGGAGCGCCTGGAGCATAGATCAGCGTCCTGCCGTTGATGGCGAGTCTCCCGAACCAGTGACTGCACCCAGCGGCATAGCCAAGGATGTAGAGACCGCTCGCCGGAGCCGTCAGCGTCGCCGAATACGACCGGAGACGCTTCTTCGCGGTCTTGCTGGCCGTCGGAGTCGACAGATCCGCCGTCGGAACCGGCATGAGTTGTGCATCGGCCGGCAGGCCCTGCGTATAACTCACACTCGACTTCCCGGCGACCCCTTGGATTCCGGCCAGCGGCGAAACCGTCGACGACGGAATCACATGTGCGCTCCCGCCGCCGCCATAGGTCACCTGCGCCGACGCTGCCGGGCCGATCACGGCGATATCTGCCGATGTCGCCAGCGGCAGCAGGTGACCATCGTTCTTGAGCAGTACCGTGCCGGTTTTGGCGATTCTGTTCGAAATTGCCTGATGCTCCGGCGTCGTCGCCACTGCGGTGGTCGAGCCGGACGGAGGATGGTTGAACAGATCGAAGCGGAACATCTGGTAAAGAATCCGTGCCACCATCGTGTTCAGCACTGCGCGCGGAATCGTGCCATTCGTGATTGCATTCTGCAGCGGCGCGCCAAAATAACGGCTGGATGGCTGCTCCATATCCGTGCCGGCCGCGGCTGCCGAAACGTTGTGGACCGCACCCCAGTCCGACGTGTTGAACCCGTCGA
>JAJZJJ010000524.1 GCA_021810175.1 Acidobacteriota bacterium
ATGCCAGTCGCGCATGCCGTCGGCCATGGTGCGCAGCAGATCCACGTCGGAGGTGGAGCTGAGCAGCTGCCGCTGCATTTCCAGGCGAGTGCCGTTGGTGATGGCCAGGGCGATGATGAGCGAGGCAACGCCCACCGCCACTCCGATAATGGAGATGGTGGTGATGACTCCGATGACGGCCTGGCGGCGCTTGGCCCGCAGATACCGCGCCGCAACGAAGAGCTCAAATCGCATAGCGCTCTAGCGGACCACCGCCCTGGTGGTGACGGCGTTATGGTTACGGTCGTAAATCCGGAAAGCGATGACGTGCTCGCCGGGATTGGCAGCGGCCTGGACGCCGTGGCGCGCGTGAGGCAGCGGCGCCGTGAGCGCAAAATGCTCGGTGAGCGAATCCGCGATGTTGCCCACCGGCGAGAGGTAATGCCAGCGGCCAGCGTCGATGGAGAATTCCGCGTGGGTAATGACGGAGAGCGGGTCCGTCGCGGTAAACGATGCGTGAATGGAGGCGCCGGAGAGGCTGGCCTTCATGGAGGAAACCACGGGCGGAGCGGTGTCCACCAGGAACTGATTGCTGATGCGGTCGGTCGTCAGGCCCTGGCCGGGATTATGGGAAGGCGCATCGCTGGCGACCACCCTGATGCGGTAGCGTCCATCGGGCAGCTGTGCGGAGTCGAAGGAATAGAAATGGGCGTGGACACGCTTCTTCAGCAACTGCCAGTTCTGCTCGCCTTTGGCGCGGTAGTAGACGGAGAAGATGAGATGATCGCCGTTCGGGTCGTGGGCCATCCAGCGGACGGTGGTGAAATTGCGGTCAGTGATAGCCGGCAGCGGGTCCGAGCCCTGGCTGGGCTGGGCGTCGCTGGAGTCGGAATCGGGAGTATCGAAGGTGATGGCGACCTGCTGGGGCTGGTCGGGCTGCTGCTGCTGCGATGAGGGCACGCGGGTGCCGGGCGCCACCACAATGGCGCCGATGACGGGAGGCATATTCACGGGCAGGTAGTTGATGCCGACCGATTCGACGGAACTTCCGGGCTGTTCCACCAGCTTCCACTGCATGAAGCGCGAGGGGGGAATGCCGATGGGGCCGACGTTGGGCGTGAACTGCTTCCATTGGCTCCAGGAGCGCAGCGGGTTTTGGATGTTGCCGGCGCGGGCATACATTTTGATTCCGGCGGAACCGGAGGCGGTCTCGACCTCGGAGCGGCCCCACTGGGAAAAGAGGCCGGCGTCGAAGACCTTGCTCCTGTAGGTGCCCTCGGGAGCTGGGCCGTGGCTCAGGCGGTAGAGCTTGCCGGAGTTGGCCGTGCCGACATAGAGCCCCTTTGCCGTGTCGGCAAAGCCGGTGATCTGCGCCGCCTGCAGGTGGGCGATATCGGCATAGGAGCCGTCGTCGAGAATGCGATAGACGATGCCGCGGTTGCCGGTGGCCGCCAGAAGGCCCTGGGGCGTCCACTTCAGCGAGTAGACAATGTCGTTCTGGTCGGTCCAGATGGTTCGCGGCGCTCCGTCGCCATTGGGGATTTCGTAGACCTGGGAGCCGTTGGGGATCAGCGTGCTGTGGTTGAAGGCCTGCACCGAGCCGGGCGCGATGATGGTGATGGTGGCCGTAACGCTGGACTGGCCGCTGACCGGGAGCGGCGGGAGGCTGTTCTTGCCCTTTTTTCCCGTTCCGGCAGCGTAGATGGAGCCATTGGGCGCGATGGCGACGGAGGTGATCTCCTTCTTGGGCGAATCGTAGAGGATGTAGCCCTTGCCGGCGGGGTTGATGCGGTAGATGAGGCCGCTGCCGTCCGTTCCGGCAATCAGGTCGCCGTTCTTCTCAAAAGCGATGGTGCGAATGTGCTCTTCGTCGCTCCTGAAGAACAGGGTGGGTTTGCCGCCCGGGGCCACGCGATAGATGGCCGCGGGGGCGCCGGTGGCCACATACAGCCTGCCCTGTGCGTCAAAGGCCAAAGCCCAGACGTATTTCGGTTTCAGGGATGTCGCCGACGGATCGAAAACCACGGTCGCGGTCTTGCCGGTTTTACCCGCGGCGCCGGGGTCGAGCTTGTAAACCTTACCG
Organism: Acidobacteriota bacterium; assembly: GCA_021810175.1. The sequence continues at coordinate 2,063 of JAJZJJ010000524.1, forward strand.
GAAGGCAGCGTGGCGGCATAGACGGAGCCGTGCGGTCCGACGCCAACGGCCTGCACGCTCATATCGTGCGAGGTGAAGAGCGTCGTGGATTTGCCGTCGGGGGTTACTTTCAGCACGCTGGCCGGCGTGCCGGTGCCCAGGTAGACGTTGCCGGCGCGGTCGGAGGCGATGGACCAGACATAGGTCGAGGGGGTGGTCAGGACCCGGGTTGCCTGCGGTCCGGGAATCAGGCGGCCGTCGCTGGCGATGGCGATGCCCTTCGGCGTGCCGTGCTCCAGCTGGGCATACTGAGACTGCTTCCACAGATGCGTGCCCTGCGCCTGGGCCACAGCGGAGATGGCCAGAGCCGAGCAGGCGGTAAGAAGGGGCAGCGCAGCGAGGCGCGCAAATGACTGAGATGGGCGAATCCGGCCAGGCTTCATTCTGAACTCAAGTCTACAGAAAGCTGCTTCCCCGCGGGTTTGCGCGGTTCGGCATGGGTTGGAGATAAGAAAACGCACCCGCCTGGGGATTTGCCATGCGGGTGCGTGCTCTGGGGAACGGGGAAACTACTTTTTCTTTTCGTTGTTCTTTTCCGACGCTGCGGGTTTGACTCCCTTTGCGGCGCTGTAGAGCTGATTCATCGTGGTGGAGTCGAGGTAGTAGAGCGACGGACCCACGGCCCGTCTGGCGATGGCTCCGCCGTTGCTCTTCTGGAACCGGACCGTCTCAGTGGGTTTGCCGGGAACGGAAACGGTGAGGCTGATGCCTGGTTTGGAGAACCCGGAGGTGACAAATCGGGAGGCGGACAGGTCGCGGATGGCGCTGACGAACGAGGCGACCGAGCTGCCGTCCATTTTTATGCCATTGGAGTACCAGTGATGGTTCGAGCGCGTGAGGTCGAAGGAGACCGCGGCGGAATGGTACTGGATGGAGGACGGGTTGGCGTAGCCGATGTTGAGAATTTGCCGGTTACGGAAATTATTGGGGCTGCGGTCGAGCGCCGCCACCAGGGCGGGTTTGATCTTCCAGATGCCGCTGATCGCGCTGGACTTCGCGTAGTAGTGACCGTCCGCGTTGCGGACTTCCAGACTGTCGGTTCCGAAGTTGCCGGAGAGCTTCACGGTGGCGAAGGGCGAGCCGTGAGCGAAGAGCGCGGCGTCCTTTTTGCTGTTGTCCGTGGCGCCCCACTTCGCGCCGACCACCTGCTGGAGCAGATCGTCCACCTGGAAGATGTCCGTGCGATAGGGCTGCGGCTTCTTCATCTGCCAGCCGCCGGAGGTGCGCTCGAAGGTCACGGTCTGGTGGTTGTGGATGAGCGCGATATGCTGCACGGCGCTGGCTTTGACGGGAATCAAGCGGCGA
>JAJZJJ010000525.1 GCA_021810175.1 Acidobacteriota bacterium
GACACCAGTTCACCTTGCTCTTCTTCCGGTAGGCCAGCCCGCGCTCGTACATCCGCAGAAAGAACCACTGGTTCCACCGGTAGTACTCCGGCAGGCAGGTGGTCACCTCGTTGCGCCAGTCGTAGCTCAGCCCCAGCCGGTTCATCTGCCGCTTCATGGCGGCGATGTTGTTCAGCGTCCACTGCCGCGGCGGCGTGTTGTTCTTGAGCGCGGCGTTCTCTGCCGGCAACCCGAACGCATCCCACCCCATCGGGTGCAGCACGTTATAGCCCTGCATCCACATGTAACGCGCCAGCGCATCGCCAATGGCGTAGTTCCGCACGTGCCCCATGTGCAGCTGCCCCGAGGGATACGGCAGCATCTCCAGCACGTAATACTTCGGCCTCGCCGAGGTGGCCGGCTCCGCGGCGTAAAGCTCCGGCTGCGACTCCCAGCGCTGCTGCCACCGCGCTTCGATGTCAGCCGGGTTATAGCGCATTTCCTGCGCCTGGGAGTCGCCTGTAACTGCCTTCTCTGTCGGTTCTGAATGCTGATTCGTGGGCATGGCTGTTCACCTTGATTGTATCTGGCGCCTACCCTCTTCGTTCTTCGCAACTAATCCCCGCAGCGCCTCCAGATTCCGCCGGTCGTCCTCCTCCTCGTCCACCGGCGTCTCCGCAATAAACGCGCAGTGGGCAAACCGCGCATCGTTCAGCAGCCGCCGGAAGGGCTCCAGTCCCATCGTGCCTTTACCGATGTGCTCGTGCCGGTCCAGCTTCGATCCCCGCGCCGCTTTGGCGTCGTTCATATGCCACACCCGCACCGTCTCCAGCCCCACCGTGCTCTCGATCAGCCGCACCGTCTCCTCGTAGCCGGCCTCGCTCACCAGGTCGTAGCCCGCCACGTGGCAGTGGCAGGTGTCCAGGCAGGCGCCCACCGGAACCGCCGTCCGCAGCCGCGCAATCAGCTCCGCCACCTGCTCCAGGCTGCCGCCCAGCGAAAACTCCGCGCCCGCCGTGTTCTCAATCAGAATGCGGAAATCGCACTCGTCCAGCGCAACCCCCTCCACCGCCCGCGCAATGGAAGCCGCTGCCCGCGCCAGGCCTTCTTCGCGCGTCAGCCCGCGCCACGATCCCGGATGCAGCACCAGATACTCCGCACCCAGCGCCAGCGCCCGCTCCACTTCGCCGCGAAACGCCGCCACCGACTTCTCCAGCACCTCGTCGTTCTGGCTGCACAGGTTCACCAGGTAGCTGGTGTGGATCACCAGCGGAGCGCAGTCGTACTCGCGCCGCAGCCGCTTCATCGCATCGCAGTGCGCCGGATCCAGCCGCTGCGCCCGCCACATCCGCGGGCTCGAAGAAAAAATCTGAAAGGTGTTCGCGCCAATCTCGTGCGCGCGCTCGGCCGCGCGAAACACGCCGCCGGTAGTCGAAAGATGTATGCCAATGCGGGGAGACATGCGTGTTCAGTGTAGCCGTTTGTCGCAACCGCTTTGCCCTTCCCCTGACCCTGTGAAATCATCGTCACCGGAGCCACCCGATGAAAACCCTTGCTGCGCTGCGTTATCTCGAAGACCTGTGGGACGACAAACTGGCCGCCGGCCTCGATGAGCCGGAGCTTCTCCGCTACCGCTCGAACCTGTTCGGAGCCGACCTCCGCATCACCAATTTTGGCGGCGGCAACACCAGCTCCAAAGTTACCGAGCCCGATCCCCTCACCGGCCAGCCCACGCAGGTTCTCTGGGTGAAAGGCAGCGGCGGCGACCTTGGCAGCATTCGCCGTCAGGGCTTCGCTACCCTCTATCAGGAAAAGCTCCTCGCCCTCGAAGCCAGCTATCGCGGCGTCGCCGAAGAGGACGCCATGGCGGACCTCTATCCCCTCTGCACCTTCGGCCGCAACGCCGTTGCCGCGTCCATTGATACGCCTCTGCACGGCTTCCTGCCCTTCGCCCATGTCGATCATCTCCATCCCGACTGGGCCATCGCCCTCGCCGCCTCCGCCAACGGCCGCGAAAAGATGGAGCAGTTCAATCGCGAGTTCGGCCACCAGCTGGTTTGGGTGCCCTGGCAGCGGCCCGGCTTCGAGCTGGCCATGATGATGCGCCGCGTCGTCCAGGAAAATCCCTCCTGCGACGGAATCGTCCTCGGCGGCCACGGCCTCTTCACCTGGGGCAACACCCAGCGTGAAGCCTACCTGAACACCATCACCATGATCGACCACCTCGGTCAGTTCATCCTCGAGCACCAGGACAAAAAGGCCGACACTCTCTTCGGCGGCGCCGCCATGCCCGCCCGCGAAAACCGCCGCGAGCTGGCTCTCCAGCTCCTGCCTTTCATCCGCGGCCGCGTCTCGCGCCAGAAGCGCCTCATCGCCAGCTGGAACGAGCTGCCCGAGGTCCTGCGCTTCGTCAATTCCCGCGATGCCGCCACCCTGGCCTACCTCGGCACCAGCTGCCCCGATCACTTCATCCGCACCAAGATTCGTCCCCTCTTCGTTCCCGCCCAGGCCTCGGACGATATCCAGACGCTCCAGTCCAAAATCGACGCAGCTCTCCAGAACTACCGCACCGAATACGCCGCTTATTACCAGCAGCACGCCGAGCCGGACTCGCCCGCCATGCGCGATCCCAACCCCGCCGTCCTGCTCCTCCCCGGCATCGGCATGTTCTCCTTCGGCAAGAGCAAAATGGAGTCCCGCATCGTCGGCGAGTTCTACACCAACGCCATCCACGTCATGGAAGGCGCCACCTCGCTCGGCGACGGACAGACAGTCGCCGAATTCCCCCAGGCCGGCCCCGCCGCGCCCAGTTCCGCCTTCCGCAGCCACGCCAACTACGTCGCGCTGCCCCCGCTGGAAGCCTTCCGCATCGAATACTGGGCGCTCGAAGAGGCCAAGCTCCGCCGCCAGCCTCCGGAAAAAGAGCTGAGCCGCAAAGTGGCCCTCATCGTTGGCGGAGCCAGCGGCATCGGTCGCGCCGCCGCCCATCTCGCCGCCCAGCGCGGCGCCCACATCGTCGTCGCCGACCGCGATCTTGCCGGAGCCGAAGCCGTCGCGCAGGAGCTCCGTCCCATCGCCGGCAAAGAAGCCATCGCCGCGCTCGCCGTCGACATTCGCAGCCGCCAGTCCATCGTCTCCGCCATCCGCGACGCCATCGCCCTATACGGCGGCGTGGACATCCTCATCAACACCGCGGCCATCTTCCCCTCGTCGCCCACCGGAGTCCTCTCCGACGATGCCTGGGCCACCACCCTCGACCTCAACGTCACCGCCAACTACCTGCTCGCCGAAGAGGCCGCCCGCATCTTCGCCGCTCAGGACCTCGACGGCTCCATCGTTCTCACCAGCTCCGCCAACGCCGTCGTGCCCAAGCGCGGCAGCGAAGCCTACGACGTCAGCAAGGCCGCT
>JAJZJJ010000526.1 GCA_021810175.1 Acidobacteriota bacterium
AGCGAGAGCTTTGTGTTCCGGGGGAATCCGTATATCACGACGCCGGAGTCGATCAAGGCAAACAGCGACAAGCTGTTTATCTCCGGCGTGAACGAGATTGTGTATCACGGGTTTCCGTACAAGTTCGACGACGGGCCGAAGGGCGTGGGGTGGTTTCCGTTCCAGGGTCAGTTCAGCTCGCAGATCAATGAAGCGAATCCGATCTGGCCGTTCATTCCCAAAGTGAACACGTACATCACGCGGATGCAGTACATTCTGCAGCGCGGCACGAGCCATCTGCAGATTGCGCTGTACCGGAGCAGCCTGAACGAGGACGATACCGGGCCGAGCCTGGCGAGCGGCGCGGTGAAGGATCCGCTTCCGGCGATGGAGAAGGAACTGACCCGGGCCGGCTACAGCTGGGGTTTTGTGAACGAGCGGGTTCTGCTGCACAGCACGATGAAGCACGGCCAGTTGTGGACAAAGGGCGGAGGCGGCTATCGCGCGATCGTGATTCCGGCGGAGATGCGGGTTTCGCCGGCGACGGTGAGGGCGCTGGAGATGTTTGCCGCGGCGAAGCTGCCGATTGTGTTCGCCGGAGGCATGCCGCAGCCGGATGTGAGCTTTAAGGGGCTGAAGCAGAACCTTGAGGAGGTCGCGACCGGACTCGACCGGCTGCAGCACTCCGCCAGCGTTAGCCGGGTTGCGAGCGAATCGGAAGCGGCCGCGCGGCTGGCCCCGGCGATTCGGCCGCAGTTGCGATTCGCTTCCGGCACGGTGCTGCCGTTTGTGAAGAAGACGATTGGCGCGACGCAGTTTTACTTTCTGAGAAACCCGGACGACAAGGCAACGGAGACGACGGTGGAATTTCCTGAGACGGCGGTTCCGCAGGAGTGGGACCCGTGGACGGGGAAGGTTCACTCGGTGGCCTTTGAGCAGAAGGGCGGAGGTGTGGTTATCGATTTTGCGCTGCCGCCGTATGGCTCGGCGCTGATCGCATTCAACAAGGCGATTCGGGCGGGCTCCACGCCGGCCCCATGGACGGAGACCAAACGCCAGGCGGTGGGCGACGGGGGATGGGAGATCGATGCGGTGGGCGATTCGGCGCAGGGCGTGGGAACGAGGCTGCATCTCCGGATGACGCAGCTGACGGACTGGCTGAATGAGCCTGCGCTGCGGACGTTCTCGGGACGGGCTACGTATACGACATACGTAACAGCGACGGCGGCGGATCTGGAGCACGCGGGCCGGGTGCTGCTGGACCTGGGGCAGGTGAAGGACGCGGCCGCGGTGCGAGTGAACGGGGCCCCTGCCGGATCGCTGGTGGTGCAGCCGTTCGCGGTGGATGTGCGTCCGTTCCTGCACGCCGGGCGGAATGAAATTCAGATTACGGTGGTGAATTCGCTGACGAATTACGTGAGCACGATTGCCTGGCCGAAGATTCCCGGGGATTACAGGCAGCACTATCCGCCGATTTCCGCGGGGCTGATGGGTCCGGTGTCACTGGAATACGAGACCGCAGGCCGCAGCCGCTGAGCGCGGAGCCTGTGAATACGCGGCGTGCGCGATTGCGATGGACAGCGCCGCCGCGGGCAGGAATAATGCGGGACGGAGTCCAAAACGCTGAGAAGATGAGCTGAAATGCGCGTTGCTGGCGCCGTGCGGATTTGGGCGGAAAGAGTCAGGGGGCAGGGATGAATCGACAGGATATTCGCAAGTCTGGTTTGTGGGGCGCGGCGCTGCTGTTTGGGTGCATGACGGTGGCGGCGCAGGCTGTTCCGAAGGTGACCGGGGACGCGAAGGTGGACCGGCTGCTGAGCAAGATGACTTTGCAGGAGAAGATCACGCTGATCCACGGCGCGCATGAGAATCCGAAGACGTACCAGGGGCAGGCGGGCTATCTGGCGGGGATTCCGCGGCTGGGGATTCCGGGGCTGCGGATGGCGGACGGACCTCCGGGAGTGCTGACGCGGGTGCCGAGCCAGGGCGAGACGGCGACGATGGGCGTGGCGGCGACGTTCAGCGCGCACGATGCGCTGGAGAACGGGATTGTGATTGGGCGCGAGGATCGGGCGAATGGGATTGACGTGAGCCTGCAGCCGTTTGTGAATATCGACCGGGATCTGGAGTTTGGGCGCGGGTACAACACGTTCGGGGAGGATCCGTACCTGACGAGCGTGATGGGCGCGGAGGAGATCAAGGGAATCCAGTCGCAGCACGTGATGGCAATGGTGAAGCACTTTGTTGCGTACGACTCGAATGGTACGAACATTTATGTGGACGATCAGACGCTGCACGAGGTGTACCTGGCGCCGTTCGATGCTGCGGTGAAGGCGGGCGTGGCGGCGATTATGTGCTCGTACAACCGCATTAACGGGCAGTTTGCGTGCGGGAACAAGCACAACCTGACGACGATTCTGCGGGATCAGATGGGCTTTAAGGGATTTGTGACGTCGGACTGGGGCGCGGTTCACGGGGTGAACTTCATTAATGACGGGCTGGACATGGAGATGCCGGGGACGGGGATTGGCATACCGGCGTTCTTTAGCCTGGCTCCGCCGCCGCCACCGCCGCCGGCGAGCGCGTTTAAGGACATGATGGCGATGTTCGGCGGGCACATTCCGGAGGAGCCGCCGCCGGCGCCGTCGGCTCCGGGAGACTTTGGGAAGAAGCTAAGCCCGGAGCGGATGCCGGAGGCGCTGAAGAACGGCACGGTAACGGCGGCGACGATTACGCAGGCCGCGGGGCGGGTGCTGTATGAGATGGATAAGTTCGGCTATCTGAACGGCATGCAGAAGCACACGGTGACGCCGCAGGATATCGACGCGAACGCAAAGATTATTGAGAAGACGGGCGAGGATGCGGCGGTTCTGCTGAAGAACGAAGACAATGTGCTGCCGCTGAAGTCCGGCGAACTGGGCGATGTGGTGCTGATTGGGCCGACGGCGGGACAGGTGGACTCGATCGGGATCAGCGGAGAGCGGAGCGTGGGATTGCCGTGGCGGCAAGTCGGTCCGGTGGCGGCGATGCGCAAGGTTTCGGGGAATCCGCATATTCAGTACGCGGTGGCCGACGACATGACCGGGACGACGATTCCGGCGAGCGCGCTGAGCCATGACGGAAAGCCGGGACTGGTGCGGACAGGCGGCGGCGCGGAGCAGGTGGACGCGCAGCTGAACTTTACGGAGAAGGACGGCACGGCGCTGCCGCCGAATTCGACGATGACGTGGAAGGGAACGCTGACGCCTCCGCATGCCGGGGACTACTGGATCTACCTGCAGGCGCTGGGGACGAACGCGATGATCTCGATTGACGGGAAGCCGCTGGCGCGGACGGGAGCGTTCCAGGGCGGGGTGCATGGGGATATTCTGCAGGCCAACCAGGACAACGTGGTTC
>JAJZJJ010000527.1 GCA_021810175.1 Acidobacteriota bacterium
CAGATTCGGGAGGCCGTGCAGGTGGCGAAGAAGGCGGATGTGATCGTGCTGGCGATTGGCGGCAACGAGCAAACGTCGCGCGAGGCGTGGGCTCTGAACCACATGGGCGACCGGACGAGCCTGGATCTGGTGGGGCGGCAGGAAGAGCTGGTGAAGGCGATGGTGGCGCTGGGCAAGCCGGTGATCGTGTTCCTGTTCAACGGGCGGCCGCTTTCGATCAATTATGTGGCGGAGAACGTACCGGTGATCTACGAGTGCTGGTATCTGGGGCAGGAGACGGGGCGCGCGGTGGCCGATGTGCTGTTCGGCGACTACAACCCGGGTGGGAAGCTGCCGATCAGCGTGCCGCGGTCGGTGGGGCACCTGCCGGTGTTCTACAACTACAAGCCGTCGGCGCGGCGCGGGTACCTGTGGGATGACGTGACGCCGCTTTACCCGTTTGGGTATGGGTTGAGCTACACGAGCTTCGCGGTGGAGAACGCGCGGCTGACGAAGAAGAAGATGAAGGCCGATGGGACGGCGCGGGTGCTGGTGGAGGTGAAGAACACCGGGGAACGCGCGGGGTCGGAGACGGTGCAGCTTTATATCCGGGACATGGTGAGCAGTGTGACGCGGCCGGTGAAGGAGCTGAAGGGCTTCCGGAAAGTGTGGCTGGAGCCGGGCGAGAGCGCAACGGTGGCGTTCGACATTACGCCGGAGCTGCTGAAGTTCTACGACGTGAATATGAAGTACGTGGTGGAGCCTGGGGACTTCGAGGTCATGGTCGGCACCTCATCGCGCGATCAGGATCTGACGAAGCTGAAGCTGCAGGTAACGGAGTAAGAGCGCCGAGGCCGGGACGCCTGAGGCGTCCCGGCGGAGAGTGGGACAACCAGGTATGCAAGAGAAACTTTCGTTTCGCGAGAAGCTGGGGTACGGTCTTGGCGACATGGCCGCCAACTTCATCTTCCAGGCCATGCTGGCGCTGCAGCTCAACTACTACACGGATGTTTTTGGACTGAGCGCGGCGCAGGCGGGCACGCTGTTTCTTGTGGTGGGGCTGATCGCGGCGTTCTTCAATCCGGTGATGGGAGTGATCGCCGACCGGACGAACACGAAGTGGGGGAAGTTCCGGCCGTGGCTGCTGTGGACGGCGGTACCGTTTGGGGTCATCGGGATTCTGACGTTCACGACGCCGCACCTGAGCATGGGCGGCAAGCTGATTTATGCGTGGGTTACTTATCTGCTGCTGCGGCTGATTTATGCCGTCAATAACGTACCGTATGCGTCACTGACGGGCGTGCTGACGGGTGATCCTGACGAGCGGACGAGCATTGCGTCATACCGGCAGGTGCTGGCCAACGGGGCAGGGTTCATCGTGCAGAGCCTGGCGATCCCGATGATCGGGTTTCTGGGGCGTGGGAACTCGGCGCGTGGCTATCAGTTCACGATGGGGCTGCTGTCGGTTCTGAGCGTGATTTTCTTCTTTATCGCATTTGCGAGCAGCAAGGAGAGGATCCAGCCGGATCCGGCGCAGAAGAGCTCGCTGGGGCAGGATCTGGGGGACTTGGCCAGGAATCCGGCGTGGATTGTGCTGTTTCTGGCGACGACATTTTATTTTGCGGCGCTGGCGATGCGCGGCAGCGTGATGCTGCCGTATTTCAAGTACAACGCGGGCAACGTGGACCTGTTCAGCGTATTCAATGGGTTCGGGTTGGGAGCGCTGATTCTGGGCGTCCTGTTCTCGACATTCCTGTCCGTACGGATGGGCAAGCGGCCTCTATTCATTGCCAGCATGGCGCTGACGGGCATCTTCAATCTGACGGTGCTGTTTGTGCCAGCGACGGCTACGATTCCGATCATCGGGTCGGAAATTCTGCGGCAGTTTTTCTTTGGGACTTCGGGGCCGCTGCTGTGGGCGATGATGGGCGACGTTGCCGACTACGGCGAATGGAAGACAGGTCGGCGGGCGACGGGAACGGTGACATCGGCTGTGGTGTTTGCACTGTGGCTGGGGCTGGCCATCGGCGGCGCGATCGCGGGGTGGCTGTTCTCGTATTACGGATACGTGGCCAACGTCAGCCAGACAGCGCAGTCGCTGGCGGGGATTCGGCTGACGGCGGGGCTGTGGTCGGGGCTGTTCTTCTTCGCGACGGCGGCGGTATTGTTCTTTTATCCGATCTCGCGGAAGCTGAGCCGGACCATCTCCGATGAACTGGCGAGCCGGCGGAAGGGCTTTGCCCAGTCGGCGGCCAGCAGAGCGTAGTTAGCGGTGCGACGGTTAGCGGTAAGACGGGTAGCAATCAAGCGGTTAGCTATCTAGCGGGTAGCGGTGAGATTGGTAGCGATCAAGCGGTGTTGAGGAGGCTGGAAGTGAAATTGAGGTCAGTTCTATTGGTGTCCGCGTCGGCGGCCATTTTGGCGACGACAGCGGTGGCGCAGTCGTCGATGTCTCTGAAGCAGGCATTCAAGCCGGATTTTCCGATCGGCGCAGCGATGAATGCGTGGCAGATCATGGGGCAGAACAAGAAGGAAGATGCGATTATCGTTTCGCAGTTCGATTCGATCTCGCCGGAGAACGCGCTGAAGTGGGAGGTTGTTCATCCGGAGCCGGGCAAGTACAACTTCAAATTGTCGGACGCGTATGTGGCTTTTGGGCAGAAGCATCACATGTGGATTGTGGGTCACACGCTGGTGTGGCACAGCCAGGTGCCGGCATGGGTTTTTCGTCATAAGGACGGGAAGCTGCTGACGCGGGACGAGCTGCTGAAGCGGATGCGCGACCACATTTTCACGGTGGTGGGGCGTTACAAGGGGCGCATCCAGAGCTGGGATGTGGTGAACGAGGCGCTGAACGACGACGGCACGCTGCGGAAATGTCTGTGGGAGAAGATCATTGGCCCGGACTACATTGCCAAGGCATTTGAATACGCGCATGAGGCCGATCCGAAGGCGCAGCTGACTTACAACGACTACAACCTGGCGTATCCGGCGAAGCGGGACGCGCTGATTGCGCTGGTGAAGAAGCTGAAGGCGGAAGGGGTGCCGATTGACTGCATTGGGATGCAGATGCACGTGAATCTGACTTCGCCGACAGCGCAACAGGTAGACGAGGCGATTACGGATTACGCGAAGCTGGGGGTGAAAGTCGATGTATCCGAAATGGACGTCGATGTTCTGCCGCAGGCGACGATGCACCAGACGGCCAATGTGAACGTGCGCGCGGCAGCAAATCCGAAGCTGAATCCCTACACGCATGGGCTGCCAGCGTCGGTGCAGAACGAGCTGACGCAGCGTTATGCGTCACTGTTCAAGGTATTTCTGAAGCACCGCACGGTGATGAGCCGAGTGACGCTGTGGGGCGTGACGGATGCGGATTCGTGGAAGAACAAC
>JAJZJJ010000528.1 GCA_021810175.1 Acidobacteriota bacterium
TGATGGCACCGTTGGCGCCAACAAGAACTCCATCAAGATTATCGGCGCCGAAACCGACGACTATGTCCAGGGCTACTTTGTCTATGACTCGAAGAAGTCCGGCTCGCTGACGACCTCGCATCTGCGCTTTGGACCCGATCCGATCCGCTCCACCTATCTCATCTCCCGGGCCAACTTCATCGCGTGCCATCAGTTCGAATTTCTTGAGAAGATCGACGTGCTCGAAACCGCCGAGGAAGGCGCGACCTTCCTGCTCAACAGCCCCTGGGGCCCGGACAAGGTCTGGCAACATCTGCCGCGCAAGATTCAGCAGACAATCATCAACAAGAAACTCAAGTTCTTCGTCATTGACGGCTATCGCGTCGCACGTGAAGCCGGCATGGGCAACCGCATCAACACCGTCATGCAGACCTGCTTCTTCGCCATAAGCGGGATCCTGCCCCGCGAACAGGCCATCGAGCAGATCAAAAAGGCCATTCGCAAAACCTACATCAAGCGGGGAGAAGAGGTCGTCCAGAAGAACTGGGCGGCTGTCGATGCATCCCTCGCGCATTTGTATGAAGTGAAGGTTCCCGCCAAGGCCACGTCTAGCTTTGACATCCTCCCAGCAATCCCCGAGAACGCGCCCGCTTTTGTGCGCGATGTCCTCGGGCCCATCGCGGGCGGTCATGGCGACAGGCTCCCCGTCAGCGCGCTGCCTCCGGGCGGCACGTTCCCCACAGCTACCGCCAAATGGGAGAAACGCAACATCGCGCAGTTCATTCCGGTATGGGATGAGCAGCTTTGCATCCAGTGCGGCAAATGCGTCCTCGTCTGCCCGCACGCGGTCATCCGCGCCAAGGTATATGACCAGACGTTGCTGGCCGATGCGCCCGCAACCTTCAAGTCAGTCAAGCCCAAGTGGCGCGGCATGGACGACCAGCTCTACACATTGCAGGTGGCGCCCGAAGACTGCACCGGCTGCACCCTCTGTGTCGAGGTCTGTCCCGCCAAGAGCAAGACCGACCCATCTCACAGGGCTCTCAACATGGAGCCGCAGCAGCCGCTGCGCGCCCCCGAACGCGACAACTGGAACTTCTTTGAAAAGCTGCCCGCTGTCGCCCGCAACCGCATCTCGCACGCGCAGGTGAAGGACATCCAACTGCTCGAACCTCTCTTCGAGTTCTCCGGCGCCTGCTCCGGTTGCGGCGAAACCCCCTATATCAAACTCCTCACGCAGCTCTTTGGAGACCGGCTGCTGATCGCCAATGCCACAGGCTGCTCTTCCATCTTCGGCGGAAATCTGCCGACTACACCCTACTGCCAGGACGAAGACGGGCGCGGACCGGCATGGGCCAACTCCCTGTTTGAGGACAACGCAGAGTTCGGCCTGGGCATGCGTCTCGCCGTCGACCAGCAGAAGACTTACGCCGAAGAACTGGTCAAAAAGCTCGCTTCCTCCGTCGGAGAGGATCTTGCTGAATCCATCCTCGAGGCCGACCAGTCAAACGAAGAAGCCATTCACGCACAGCGCGATCGCGTGGCCGAGCTCAAAATCAAACTTGCTTCCATCGACTCACCCGATGCCCGCCATCTGCTGGCTGTCGCCGACTCCCTGGTACGCAAGAGCGTCTGGATCATCGGCGGCGACGGCTGGGCCTACGACATCGGTTTCGGCGGGCTCGATCATGTCCTCGCCTCCGGCCAGAACGTGAAGGTGCTCGTCCTCGACACCGAAGTCTACTCCAACACCGGTGGGCAAATGTCCAAGGCAACGCCTCGCGCGGCTGTCGCCAAATTCGCCGCCGGCGGCAAGTCGACGCGCAAGAAGGACCTTGCAATGGAAACCGTCTCTTACGGCTCTGTCTATGTCGCCCGCATCGCCATGGGCGCCAACGACACTCACACCATCAAGGCCTTCCAGGAAGCCGAGGCATGGAACGGACCGGCCATCATCATCGCCTATGCCCATTGCATTGCCCACGGTTATGACATGGGCGACGGTCTCAGTCACCAGAAGGCCGCGGTCGAATCCGGCTACTGGCCGCTGATGCGTTACAACCCTGCGCTTCGCGAGGAGGGCAAGAACCCGTTCCAGCTCGACTCACGTCAGCCCTCGCTGCCGCTCAAAGACTATATCTATAACGAGGCCCGCTATACGGCATTGCTGCGCACTCATCCTCACCTGGCCGAAGAACTGCTGCATGAAGCCCAGGGAGACGTGGAGCAAACCTGGCGGCTTTATTCGGGCCGCGCAGCCATGCCGGGCGCGCCGGTTGGCTCGCATATCCTTCCGCAGAGCAACGGCGACCATGCAAAGGAGGAACCGGCCCCTGCCACCGCCGGCAAGGAAGCTTAGCCATCGAGCATTTTCGCTTCCGGCAGTTACCAACCAGCAGTGACTCACGCGGCCTTTCTCCTCGAGAAAGGCCGCAATTTTCAGTTTTCCGAAGGCACTGAATCGAGGCGGAATTGCCGTCGCCGGAGCGTTCACAGGCGCGGATTCAGGCACAAGCTGCCCCGCTTCCGTTGCATTTCAATGGACCTGGAAAAATCTGGAGGGAGGAATCTTCTGGAGCCGACGATCGGACTTGAACCGATGACCTGTCGATTACGAATCGACTGCTCTACCAACTGAGCTACGTCGGCCTCTTTTGCATTTTACTGCATGCGAAGGTGCTTGTGGGAGCACGGCCGCAACTCTCTCACGCGCCTCTGAGCATCTTCCACAGGCGTACCCTACAGCGCCGTCAGCGTCTTCTCCAGGCTGGCGATATCTTCTACATTCAGGCAGCTCTGCGTGCGATCAATCTGCCGCATCAGCCCGCCCAGCACGCGCCCCGGACCCACTTCGATAAAGTGCGCCGGCTGCTTCGCAATCAGCTTCTTCACAGACTCCACCCACCGCACCGTGCCTGTCACCTGCCGAATCAGCGCATCCCGCAGCGCATTGGCCTCCGTCACCGGCGCGGCGTCCACGTTCACCACCACGGGTACCTTCGCATCGCTGAATGTCAGGGTCTGCAACAGCTCCGCCAGCCGGTCCTGAGCCGGTTGCATCAGCGCACAATGGAAAGGCGCGCTCACCTGCAGCGGCACCACGCGCTTTGCCCCGCGTTCTTTGCACAACTCGCTCGCACGCTCCACCGCGGCCGCTTCGCCGGAAATCACCGTCTGCTCCGGAGAATTGAAATTCGCCGCCGAAACCACGCCGCCCGTTTCAGTCGCCGCCGCAGCACAGGCATCAGCTGCAGCCTCTGAGGGAATCCCCAGCACCGCTGCCATCGCACCCTTGCCCGCCGGTACAGCCTCCTGCATGTAAGAGCCGCGATGCCGTACCGTGCGCACCGCATCCTCAAACCGCAGCGAACCCGCAGCCACATTCGCCGC
>JAJZJJ010000529.1 GCA_021810175.1 Acidobacteriota bacterium
GTGCTGGCGGCCGGCTTCAAACTGCGGCTTGACCAGCAGCACAGCCTCACCCTTCCAGCGCTCCCCGGCGGCAGCCAGTGCCGCCGTGACGGCGGGCAGCACCAGAGTGGCGGAGATAAAGCTGACATCCATGGCAAAGAAGCGGATGGGCAGGGGTGAGAGCGGAACAAGCTCACCGGGGGCCAGCAGGCGGGCGTTGCAGCGCTCCTTGAGCGTCACGCGCGGATCGCTGCGAAGTTTGTGGTGGATCTGGCCGTAGCCCGTATCGATGGCCAGAACGCCGGCGGCGCCATGCTGCAGTAGGCAGTCGGTAAAACCGCCGGTGGAGGCTCCGATATCGGCGACAGCTATGCCTTCGACCGGAATACGCCAGCTATGGAGAGCGGCTTCGAGTTTGAGGCCGCCACGGGAGACGTAGCGCAGATCCTCCCCCAGAAGGCGGATGGCTGCATCGTCGGCGACCGGGGTTCCGGGCTTGTCCACGCGTTGTTCTTCCACCAGAACGCGGCCGGCCAGGATCATCGCCTGGGCGCGCTCGCGGGAGGCGGCCAGCGAGCGATCCACCAGGAGTTTGTCGAGACGAAGCTTCATGATTCCGGCGCCGGCGCAGGTCTCCTTAACCGATTACCGCTCTGCGGCCCGTGTCCTCATTTCTCCGCACGCCATCGGCGCGGGGCCACGCAAAGAGCTGCTCCCAGTTTCAGCATAGCGGAGGACGAGGGAGTCGTGCGTCCCCAGGATTGGATTAAGATGGGGCGCAGATGAGAGCCAAGGCGATGGCGAAGGAAGAGGCAGCCCGGGATTGGGACGTGACCCAATATCTGCGCTTTGAGGAGGAACGCTCTCGCCCCTCGCGCGATCTGCTGGCGAAGGTGGAGTTGACGAGCGCGCGGAAGGTAGTGGATCTGGGCTGTGGACCGGGAAACTCCACGGCGCTGCTGGTGGAACGCTTTCCAGAAGCTGTCGTGATTGGGGTGGATGCCTCGCCTCCGATGCTGGCGAAGGCTCGGGAGAGGCTGCCGGAGTCGCGCTTTCCGCTCTGTTCCTTTCTAGAAGCGGACCTGGTGAGCTGGACGCCGCCCCAGGACACCTGCCTGATCTTTGCCAACGCGGTGTTGCAGTGGATTCCGGAGCACCAGAGCGTGATGCGGCGGCTGCTGGAGGCGCTGCCCGAAGGTGGCGTGCTGGCGGCGCAGATGCCGGACAACTCCGGAGAACCCTCGCATCGGCTGATGCAAAAGGTTGCGCTCCGCTCGGCGTGGGTCGGGCCCTTGGCCAGGGCGCGCGCCGCGCGAAGGCCGTTACCCGAGGCCGAAAGCTATTACGGCCTTCTGCAGCCGCTGTGCCGGCGGCTGGAGATCTGGCGCACCGAATATATCCATGCTCTGGATGGGCCGCGGGCGATTGTGGAGTGGTTCAAGGGCTCATCCCTGCGGCCGTTTCTCTCCGCGCTGAGCCGGGACCAGAGCGAGGAGTTTTTGCGAGCTTACGAAGAAGAGATTGCAAGGGCGTATCCCCCTCGGGGCGCACGACACAGGAGTGAGTGTTTTGGAACGGCGGGGGATTTTGCGGTTGATCTTACGGTTATAGAAGCCGTAAGATAAAGCATGCACAACACACCGCCTCCAGCACACCTCCGCCAACTGGCTACTGCATTGGCCCAGCCCCAGCCCATGCGCCGCGGCTCCTTATCCGAACGCACCGTCAAGTGCGGCAAACCGGGATGTCCCTGCGCCCAAGACCCCAAGGCTCGCCATGGTCCTTACTACAGCCTCACCCGCGCCGTGGGCGGCAGGACCCATTCGCGCTTTCTAACTCGGGAACAGGCCGCCGTTGCCCGGCAGCAGATTCAGGCCGGACAACAGTTCCGGGCCCGGCTGGAGACCTACTGGGAAGACTGCGAGGCCTGGGCCGACAGCCAGTTGAAGCAGGCTTCAGCGGTCTCTACCGAGGAGGCCGAAAAAGGGGGCTCCCGGCCAGTCTCAGCAACGAGATCGTTCAGGAAGTCGAAGCGCTCTTAGGCCGCCAGTCCATCGCCGATCTGGATTTGGAAGCGGTGGAGATGGCGGCGCGGCGACAGGCTTTGCGATTGGCGGGGCGCGCTCTGGAACAGAGGCTGAACGCCGACACCAGCGATGATGCGGGGTCGAAACTGGCCTGCTCCTGCGGCGGCTTGGCCCAATATCGCGGTCGCCGCGAGAAGACCTTCGCCAGCGTGCTGGGGCCGTTGACCTTGGAGCGGGCCTACTATCACTGTTCCCGCTGCCGGAGCGGATTCTGCCCGCGCGACCGGGCCCTGGGACTGGAAGGCGCTTCGCTGACGCCCGGAGTGTTGCGCATGACCGCCAGCGTCGCGGCTCTGGTCAGCTTCGAGGAAAGCAGCGTCTTGCTGCGTGAGTTGGCGGGGGTGGAAGTCGGCGCCAAGCAGGCGGAACGGAGCGCCGAAGCGCTGGGCAACGAGATTGCCGCCGACGAGCGGGAGCATGTGGAAGCCAGGGGAGAGGTGGCTCCCACCATGTATTTGGGCATGGATGGAACCGGGGCGCCGATGCGTGCGCACGAACTCCGCGGTCGTGCGGGCAAGCAAGCCGATGGCTCCGCGAAGACCCGCGAAGCCAAGCTGGTCACCGTCTGGACCGCCGAGTCGCGCGACAAAGAAGGCAAACCGGCGCGCGATCCGGGATCGGTCAGCTATTCAGCGGCCATTGAAAGCGCCGCCACTTTGGACACCAGCCCGGAGTTATCCGACTTTGCCCAACGCGTCCTGCGCGAGGCAGCCCGGCGCGGTTTCGCCGAAGCTCCCCGCCGCGTGGTGCTGGGCGATGGTTCCAGTTGGATCTGGAACACCGCCGCCGAGTTGTTTCCCGGCGCCACGCAGATTCTCGACCGCTTCCATGCCAAAGAGCACCTCAGCCAGGTGGGCAAGATCGTCTTCGCCAACACCGACGCGGCCAAGCCATGGATTGAGCAGCGTTATGAGGAACTCGACGAGGGCCGCCTCGAAGCCCTGGTGCAGGCGCTGCGTCCCTATGCGGCCGAGTACAAGCAGGCGCGGGAATGTATCCACTACATCTGGAACAATCGCCACCGCATGCGCTATCCGCAATTTCGCACCCAAGGCTTATGCACCTCGACCGGCGTGGTGGAGGCAGGATGTAAGGTGGTGATCGGCACGCGTCTGAAACGCGCCGGCATGCACTGGACTGTCAACGGCGCCAACGCCATCACCGCCCTGCGCTGCGCCAAGCTCAGCGGTCGCTTCGAAGATTTTTGGGAACGCCGCTCAGATCGGATGAAGGCCGCCGCATGACTTCTTTTCACAAATCTGACGTGCGCCCGAAGATCGGACAGCTCTGC
>JAJZJJ010000530.1 GCA_021810175.1 Acidobacteriota bacterium
GGAACTTTTTTGCACCATTCGTTTTACTTTGAGAATCTGTGAACGTGCATACACCGAGTTTTTATGAGAAAACCAGTGCTTTTAACGGTGGACGACGACATCAGCGTGCTGGAAGCGCTGGTGCAGGATTTGCGGCGTCACTACGGGGGCCGCTACCGCATCATCCGGGCCGCCTCCGGGCAGGCTGGGCTGGACGTATGCATCGAGCTGAAGCGCAGGGGCGAAGCGGTGGCGCTGCTGCTCTCCGACCAGCGCATGCCTGGGATGTCTGGGGTGGAATTCCTGGAGAAAAGCATCGCGATCGTGCCGGCGGCGAAGCGCGTCCTGTTGACCGCCTATGCGGACACGGATGCCGCCATCCGAGCCATCAACGCAGCGAAAATCCACTATTACCTGACCAAGCCCTGGGACCCACCGGAAGAGCGGCTCTACGCCGTGCTGGACGATCTGCTGGAATCGTGGAGCCGGGATTATCGCCCGCCGTTTGAAGGCCTGCGGGTGATTGGCTCGCGGTGGCTGCCGGCCGGGCACCAGATCCGTGAGTTCCTTTCGCGCAATCACATCCCCTATCGATGGCTCGATCCAGGTCTCGATGTGGGGCTGCATTCCAGCGTGATAGCGGCGACTCCTGCAAGCACAAACGGAAGCGCGGATTCTGCCGCCCAACATGCGGTCGACCCGGGGGTGAACGGCGAAAGCGCCCGGCTGCTGGCTGAGTACAATCTTGATCCGGGGAAGTTGCCCGTGGTGTTGTTTCCCAACGGGGAAGCGTTAGTCGAGCCGGCGATTTCTCTACTGGCTGAAAAAGTTGGCCTGCGGATTCAGGCGGAGCGGGATTTTTACGATCTGGTCGTCGTGGGCGCGGGGCCAGCGGGACTGGCTGCGGCCGTATATGGGGCATCGGAAGGGTTGAAAACGCTGGTGATTGAGCCGGCGGCGCCGGGCGGGCAGGCAGGAAGCAGTTCGCGTATCGAGAATTACCTGGGATTTCCGGCTGGCCTGAGCGGGGAAGACCTGGCCCGTCGGGCCACGATCCAGGCAACGCGTTTTGGGGCGGAATTTTTATCGCAACGCGCCATCGGAATCCGCACCGAAGGGCAATATCACTTCATCCAATTATCGGGCGGCAATGAGGTCGCGTGCCACACAGTGCTGATCGCGACCGGGGTGGAGTATCGCCGGCTGACATCCAGCGGTGTAGAAAGGCTGACCGGCGCGGGAGTTTACTATGGCGCGGCGCTGACCGAGGCAATCTCGTGCAAAGACGAGACCGTGATGATCGTCGGGGGCGCCAATTCAGCCGGGCAGGCAGCGGTGCATTTCGCTCAATACTCGAAAAAAGTGATCCTGCTGGTACGGGCGGACTCGTTGGAGAAAGGAATGTCGCGGTATCTGGTGGATCAAATCCTTGCGCTTCCCAATATTGAAGTGCGGACGCGGACTGAAGTTGTTGGGGCCCGTGGCGATACGCATCTGGAGGCAGTTCGATTGCGGACGCCGGAAGGCGAGTGCGAAGAGGCGGCATCGGGGTTGTTTATTTTTGTTGGCGGCGAACCAAAGACGGACTGGCTTCCCCCGGCGATTTTGCGGGAGGCGAAGGGATTCGTACTTTCCGGGCCGGATTTGCGGTTGACGGATAAATTTCAATGGAGCCTGGATCGTCCTCCCTATTTACTGGAGACAAGCGTTCCGGGAATTTTTGTGGCCGGCGACGTTCGGTTTGGAAGCGTGAAGCGAGTTGCGTCCGCAGTGGGTCAGGGTTCGATTGCGGTGCAGTTTGTGCATCAGTATCTCGCAAATTTCTAGAGGGGTTCGGCTTTCAGCGGGAAAGAGAGCCGCTCGGAATCGTACGCGATGAAGAACGAAGGAAAACTCGCAGACCTGACCGAAGCAGAGCAGAAGGCCCTGCTGGCGGCGGTGCGCTGCCTGCCATTGTTCGCGGCGATGGACGAAAAGACGCAGAATTGTTTGCAGCAGGCGGAATTGATCGAAGCGGAACAAGGCGATCGCATTCTGGAGCAAAGCGGGATGACGGTGCACTCGTTCTGGATCCTGCTGGAGGGCGGATTGCTGGCGGAGTATGTGGAGCCGGATGGGACGCGGCGACCGCTGGTCACGCACCGGGGTTGCGAAAGCTTTGGAGAAGTGCCTCTGCTGACTGGTTCGCCGAGCCGGGTGGAATGCACGATCGTCGAGCCGAGCCGGCTGTTGCGCCTGGATGAGGACTCCTTCTGGCTGCTGATGACCACATGTCCGCAAGTCAGGAAGGGGATTCTGACGAACATGGCAACGCGCCAGGGCGGTCTGATCGGCATGGTGATGCAGCGGGAGAAGTTGGCAGCTCTCGGTACGATGGCGGCGGGCCTGATGCATGAATTGAACAATCCAGGCAGTGCTGCGAAACGGGCGACAGTGCAACTGCGGGAGGACCTGGCCCGCCTGCAGGAGCTGAACCTGCGCAACTGGAAGACCGGCCTGCAGGCGGAGGAGTTCGACTGCATCGCCGAGTTGCAGAAGTATGTTTTGCAGCCGCGCAAACTGGCGGCGACGACATCGCTCGATCAGGCCGATGCGGAAGAAACCTTGTCGCAATGGCTGGAAGAGGCGGGCATCGAGGATGCATGGAAACTGGCTCCCCCGCTGGCAGGGATGGGGTTGACGGCGGAAAATCTGGAATGCGCGCGCGCGGCTGCGCGTCCGGCAGCGGTTTCAGACATGCTGCATTGGCTGGAGGCGCTGGTTTCGAGCGTGCAGCAACTGGAGACGATTGAGGAAAGCATCACCCGGGTGACGGAGCTGGTGATGGCGGTGAAGCATTACTCGTATGCCGACAAGATGTGTTGTCAGGCGGTGGATATCCATAAGAGCATCCAGAGCGCGCTGATGATTCTCGGGCACAAGATACGGCAGAAAGAGATTCAGGTTTCCAGGGACTTCAGTTCCGATGTTTCCATTCTGCAGTCGGCGGCGACCGGTCTGCATCAAGTGTGGTTGAATCTGCTGGACAATGCCGTGGACGCGGCGCCACAGAAGGGACACATTACTGTTCGCACATGGGCGGATGGAAACGATGTGTACGTAGGCGTGCTGGATGACGGCTCGGGAATTTCGGCGGAACATCGGCCGCATATCTTTGAACCGTTCTTCACCAGCAAGGCGGAGGGACTGGGTACGGGCCTGGGCCTGAGCATCGCATACAAGATTGTGACCGCACATTTTGGCGGCGACATTCGGTTCGAGTCGGAGCCGGGCAAGACGGAATTTGTCGTTCGCCTGCCGCAACGTCCAGTGGAAACGGCGAAGGAAACTTCGCAGGCGGGTTCCGCAGTCTAGTTCTACAGTTGCACAT
>JAJZJJ010000531.1 GCA_021810175.1 Acidobacteriota bacterium
AGGCTCTGGATATGGTGGAGGCGACGTGGGCAGCGGAGGGTGAGGGGCAGCGGGATGCGCGGATGGGGAAGTTGGTGGAGTAGCTCGTAGATTTAAGCTGATAGCTCCCAGCTCTTAGCCTTTAGCTGTGTTGCTTTCAAGAGTGGCGGAACTGCAGATTCTTCGATTTTGTTCGCCGCTTATACATTGCACGACGCTCAGGATGACAAGAATATTGGGTGTGTTGGGCGTGGGATCAGCTTTGCTGAGAGTGGTGGAGTTTGCACTCGTCACAGGTGCAGTGGCGGCGGAGAAAGTCCCAGGAGTAGATGCCGCTGGAGTGGCCGTCGTTCCAAGTGAAGCTGATGGCGTAGCGACCGACGGGGGCGACGAGGGTGGGCCGCGGCGGCGGTTCATACATAGGGAGTGGATTGTTAGCCTTGGGGCGGGGCTCGCCGGGCTGGCGTCCGGAGGCTTCGCGCTCTTCGTGACAGGTGGCGCAGGGGCATGCGTTTCGCAGCCAGGCAAAGGTCCAGGAACTGTGGTGGCCGTCCTTCCAGTCGATTTCCATGCCGGTGCCTTCGGTTTTGTTGACGCGGACCTTGGCGGGCTGGGTGGCTTCCGGCGGGAGTGTGCGGTCCTGCTGGACGGTGCGACGTGCTTCTTCTTTTGAAACGAAGCGGATGCCTTCGTGACTCATATCTCTATTATTGTCGCCGATTCGCGTCGGTTGGGGCGAAGCGTGAAGGGATTGCGCATTAGCGGCGGTGGTCAAAGCGGAGCTTGAGGATGAGGATGGCGACGGAAAGCGCGAGGGTGGTTCCATTGGCCAGGATCATGGGGATGGAGTGAAGCGAAATGCCATAGACCAGCCAGAGGAAAACGCCGAGGGAGAATGCGAGGAACATGGTGAGGGAGATGTCGCGGGCGCTGCGGAGGCGCCAGACGCGGACGAGCTGGGGGACGAAAGAGAGCGTAGTCAGGACGCCGGCGAGGTAGCCGGCCAGGGTGAGCAGAGGCAGATGGAGGATCATAGGAGCTTTGCGTTCATAGAGTGGGGTGGGTGAAGAACCAGATAGCGATGGCGAATCCCAGGGCGATGATGATGGGGCGGAGGATGCGGTCGCTGATGCGGCGGGAGTTGCGCGCGCCGGTGTATCCGCCGATGGCGCAGGTGATCATCATGAACCAGCAGTAGCGCCAGTCGACGGCGCGGTAGGCGATGAACATGATGACGGCGACCAGATTGGCAACCGTGGTGATGACGGTTTTGAGGGCGTTGATTTCCGCGATGCGCTCGACTCCGCAGAGCGAGAGCGCTGTCATGGTGAGCAGGCCGGCCCCGGCGCCGAAGTAGCCGATGTAATAAGTGATGCAGAGCAGGAGGAAGAGCAGGGGTACGACGTAGATGTGCTCGGGCGAGCCGGCATGGGCGACGGCACGGGTTTTGATGCGTCGGGAGATGGGACCGCTGAGGGCGAAGCTGGTGGACCCCAAGAGAAACAGATAGGGGACGAGGCGGAGGAAGGAGTTCTGGCTGTTATGAAGGAGTGTCCATGATCCGGCGAAGCCGCCGATGGCGGCGACGGTGACGACGGGGAGTACGAGGCGGAGGTTCTTGCGGAGATCTTCTCGGTATCCGGCGATGGAAGTGAACTGGCCTGGCCAGAGTGCAACCGTGTTGGTGGCATTTGCCTGGATGGGCAGGAGCCCGGCTGCGATAAGCGAGGGGAATGCGATGAAGCCTCCGCCACCGGCAATGGAGTTGATGACGCCCCCGAGAAAGGCAGCCGCGGCGAGGAACAGGGACTGGAGGAAATCGTGAGGCACGTGAATTTATTGTAGATGTCGTGTGGGAGTGGAAAGGTGCGGCTTTTTGCGCGGCAGGGCGCGGGAAATCTGCCGGTCCTGAGCGGTCTCCGGAATGGGTATACTGACTGGTCTGAGAGGGGGGTCAAGCAATGCGTAGATTTGTGGCGGCAGTGGCGGGGATCTGCCTGGCGGCGCCGGTTGCGTTATGGGCACAGAGCGGTGTGAAGGCCGGGCATGACGTGGTGGACCGGATTGCTCCGGTGCAGGCCGAGCAGATGGATGCGGCGGCCGAGAAGATTCTGAAAGAGACAGGAACGCCGAGCGCGTCTGTTGCCGTGGTGGAGCACGGACAGATTGTTTACACGCACGGATATGGTCTGGCGCGGCTGCAGCCGCCGAGTCCTGCCGAGCCGTGGATGCGGTATTCGATTGGGTCGATTTCAAAGCAGTTCACGGCGGCGGCGATGTTGATGCTGCAGCATGAAGGGAAGCTGTCGATCAATGATCCGGTATCCAAGTACTTCCCGGGCCTGACGGACGCGAAGAATGTGACGATCAAGATGCTGTTGTCGCATACGTCCGGCTACCAGGATTACTGGCCGGAAGACTACGTGATGCCTCCGATGGAGAAGCCGACGACGCCCCAGCACATTCTGGATGTATGGGGGAAGCGGCCGCTGGATTTTGCTCCCGGGACGAAGTGGCAGTATTCGAACACGAATTATGTGATTGCCGGGCTGATTGTGCAGAAGGTGAGCGGGATGCCGCTGATGCAGTTTTTGCGGGAGAGGATTTTCAGGCCGCTGGATATGAAGGACGTGATGAATTCGGATCTGCACGAACTGCTCAAGACGGATGCTGCGGGATACCAGAGGTATGCGCTGGGGCCGCTGCGGCCGGCGACGCCGGAGGGTCCGGGCTGGATGCTGGGGGCGGCGGAGCTGGCGATGCCCGCTTATGACCTGGCGCAGTGGGACATTAGTTTGATGGACCGGTCGCTGATGTCGCAGCAGTCGTATGACGAGATGTTTACGCCAGTGCTCTTGAAAGACGGGCAGAACTCGCATTACGCGCTGGGCCTGTTTGTGGGGACGCGGGATGGGCATGCGTACCTGGAGCACAGCGGCGAGGTTTCCGGGTTTGTTTCCGAGAACATTGTCTTCCCGCAGGACAAGGCGGCGATTGTGGTGCTGACGAATGAGATGGCTTCTCCGGCCGCGGGCGCGATTGGACGGGCGCTGACGCCGCTGGTGCTGGGGATGCCGGTTGGGAAGTCGACGGCTGAGGAAGCGAAGCAGGCCGAGGCACAGGCAATGGAGATTTTCACCGGGCTGCAGCATGGGAAGATTGACCGCGCGAAGTTCACGGACTGGTGCAATGCATACTTCAGCCATCAGGCGATCGAGGACTATAAAAACAGCCTGGGGCCGCTGGGCAAGCCGGCGAGCATTCAGATGCTGCAACAAGGTTTGCGGGGCGGGATGACATTCCGGGTTTTCCGGGCGATGTTTCGGAATGGGAAGAACACGCTGATGATGACGACCTATACGGAGCCG
>JAJZJJ010000532.1 GCA_021810175.1 Acidobacteriota bacterium
ATGGATTGTGCGCTGGCGCTGGCTGCTGCGCCTGCTGCTGTGGCTGGTGCTGCCGATCACGCTGTCGCTGCAGTTTCTGGTGTCGATCGCCGCCCTGGGAGAAACGACTTCGTCCGAACAGGCGGAGAGCGCGGCGGCCGAGGCGGTGGAGGCGCTGATCGAAGCGGGCGAGGAAGAAGGCATCATCGAGGAGAGCGCGCGGGAGTTGGTGCGTTCGGCGGTGGAGTTCGGCGACAAGCTGGTGCGCGAAGTGATGACGCCCCGGCCCGCGATCTTCGCAGTGCCCGGGTCGCTGACGCTGGAGCAGTTTCTGGAGATGCTGCGGGAGCGGCCCTTCTCGCGTGTGCCGGTTTATGCCGGGACGCTGGATAACATCACCGGCCTCGCCTTCGCGCACGATCTGCTGCATATTCCGGACGTGGAGGCGCGGGAGAAGACGGTTGGCTCGATTCAGCGGCCGGTGGGGTTTGTGCCGGAGACGAAGAAGGTCAACGAGCTGCTCCGCGAAATGCAGCGGGAGAAGCAGCACATGCAGATCGTGATTGACGAGTACGGCGGCGTGGCCGGACTGGTGACGATCGAGGACCTGCTGGAAGAGCTGGTGGGAGCGATCACCGACGAGCACGAGAGCGAGGACGGAGCCTCGGTGATCCACGAGCAGGACGATTCCTGGATCGTGCCGGGCAGCCTGGAGATTTCGCGGGTGGAGGAGATCCTGGGCGGCGTGGATTTGCCGGAAGATGTGGAAGCCACCACCGCGGGCGGGCTGGTCAGCGAGACAGCGGGACGAATTCCGCAGGCCGGCGAAGTGGTGGAGGGACACGGGCTGCGGTTTGAGATTCTGGCCTCGACGGACCGGCAGGTCAAGCGGCTGCGCGTCTCGCGCATGCCGGCTGTGTGAGCGGGCCATTTACTCTGGAAGCTGCGATGAAAATGCGTTCCGGCTTTATTTCCGTCATCGGACGCCCCAACGCGGGCAAGTCCACCCTGGTGAATGCCCTGATCGGCGAAAAGGTGGCAATCGTCACCAGCAAGCCGCAGACGACACGCACGCGGATCCACGGCATGGTGGAGATCCCGGAGCGGAAAGGCGTGCATCCGCGGGCGCAGGCGGTGTTTGTGGATACGCCGGGGATTCACAAAGGTCCGTCGCAGCTGGACCGCGCCATGCTGCAGGAGATATCGCAGGCGCTGGAGACACGGGACGTGGTGCTGCTGGTGGTGGATGCCGTGCGCCGGCAGCCGCACGACGAGGAAGCTCCGCTGAAGCTGGACCGCGCCAGCGAAGAGGCGATGGCGTTCGAGATGATCCGGCGGCTGGATTGCCCGGTGTTTCTGGTCATCACCAAGATCGATCTGGTGCCGAAAGACCGCCTGCTGCCGCTGATCGATGGACTGAGCAAGCTGTATCCGTTCAAAGAGGTGATTCCCGTCTCGGCGAAGAAGGGCGACGGGATCAAAGTCCTGCTGCACAAGATTGCCGAGTATCTGCCGGAGGGGGACCGGTGGTTTCCGAAGGATCAGTTCACCGATCAGCCGGAGCGGTTTCTGGTGGCGGAGCTGATCCGGGAACGCATCTTGATGGAGACGGGCGAAGAGGTTCCCTATGCTTCGGCGGTGGTGATCGAACGCTTTGAGGAGCCGGACCCGGAGGATACGCCGCGCGGGGGAAAGCTGCCGCTGACGCGCATCTCCGCGGCGATCTACTGCGAGCGGCAGGGGCAGAAGGCGATTCTGATCGGCAAGGGCGGCAGCAAGCTGCGCGAGATCGGCACGGCGGCGAGAAAAGAGATCGAGGGACTGCTGGGGACGCGGGTATTCCTGGAGCTGCGGGTGCTGGTGCGGGAACGCTGGCGGGAGTCGCGGGTGTTTGTCGAGTCGCTGGACTGGCGGCGGCAACTGGAAGCGATGAACGAGAAGACGCCGGGGCTGGACGAGGAGTAAGCCGGGCGGCTAATCCGCGCCGCGTGTCATGCGCCGGCGGAGGGCCTCCACCTGCTCATGCAGGGCGAGAGCGGCGGTTTTGCGGTCCACATATTTCAGCTGCGCGGGATAGAACTCCACTTCGGCGTGGATGCCGGCGCGGCCGAGCGTCCGCAGCAGGTGCGGAGCGAACCGGACATCGCCGTAGTAGCAGAGGTCGCGCTCCTGGCCGCCGGGAAGACGCCAGGCGATGGCCGCGGGGGTGATGGCGGCCTGCAGATCGATGGCCGGCTCGAGCAGCGCGGAATGGAAACGCAGCAGTGCGACGCCGTCGGTGCTGGTGCCTTCCGGAAAGAGCACGACCAGCACACCGGCCCGCAGGGCATCGGCGATTTCGCGCGCGGCCGCGTCGGTGCTGGCGCGGCGCTGGCGGTCGATGAAGACGGTTCCGGCACAGCGGGCGCAGAAGCCAAAGATCGGCCAGCCGCGCACTTCGCTCTTGGCGACGAAGACGCAGGGCATGACGGCCGCATAAGCGAGGACGTCAAGATAGCTCAGGTGATTGGAGACGACGAGGCCGCCCGAGGGCACCGTACCGCGGCGCTCCACGGTGACGCCCATGCGGCGGAGGATGGCGGAGCAGGAGCGATGCAGCCACTGAGCGCGGTCGGGGAGTCCCAATTCCCTGCCGCGGCGCAGGCGCAGCAAGGCGTAACGCGCGGCCACCGCGGTGAGCCCGGCCAGAAGGATCAGGAGATGGAGACTGGCTCGGAACAGGTCAGCGACTCGGATTCTTCGGGGAGGAAACGGTTCCTTGCTGCCGGCGAAAGCTGCGCCAGGTCGAGAAGGGTGAGGAAGTCGATGGTTCCGAATTCGCGGTCCCATGCCGGCACGCCACAGATTCTGGCTCCCACTGCAATATACGTCTTCAGCAGCTTCGGTAACTGAACTTCGCCGGTCCGGGCGGGATCCTCGTCCGGCAGCGCATAAGCAGGTGTGGGCCGGCTGCGCAGCGATTCCGCGACCTGCACCGGCTGCAACTGCCGGTGCAGCGACCAGCCTTGCTGGGGATCGCGCGAGTTGAGCGAGGAGCAGCCGATAAGATAGCGCAGCCGGTAATGGCGGGCGTATTGGGCGATGCCGCGCCACAGCAGGGTAAGAACCTCGCTGGTGCGATGTTCGCGGTCAATGGAGGCGCGGCCCAGTTCCAGCACTTCGAAGCGGATGCGCTCGTAGGGAGAGAAGTCGAACTCGCGCTCGCTGTAATAGCCAAGGTTGCGGGCGGCGGTAGCTCCGGACTGCATGCGGTAGGTTCCCACCACCTGCCGGGAGGAGCGGTCTTCAACGATGAGGTGATCGCAGAAGAGGTCGAAGTAGTCCTGATCCAGACCGGTGCGGTAAGAAGATGCAAGGCCTTCGCCCAG
>JAJZJJ010000533.1 GCA_021810175.1 Acidobacteriota bacterium
CGTAACCCTCTGGGAAGCGCTCCGCGAACTCATCCACGCGCGCAATCCGGCAGGCCGCCTCAAACTGCTCCTCGCTCGCAGCCGGATACGAGAACAGAATGTTCTCTCGAATCGACCCGTCAAACAGAAACGACTCCTGCAGCACGACCCCCAGTTGCGCGCGATAGTCGTCCAGCCGCACCGTCGAAAGGTCCGTACCGTCGATCAGCACATGTCCCGAATCCGGCTTGTGAAAACCGCAAACCAGGCTGATGATCGTCGACTTGCCCGAACCCGACGATCCCACCAGTGCCGTCACTGTCCCCGGCTGCGCCTCAAACGAAATCCCCTTCAACACCGGTTTGTCCGGCTCGTAGGCAAAGCGCACATCCTCAAACCGCACCTCGCCGTGAATCTCCGGCATCGGATTCACTCGCTCGGGATCGGCAAACTCATCCTTCTCGCTCAGAATCTCCATCGTGCGGTCCAGCCCGGCAACGGCTTCGGTCAACTGCGTCCCCACGTTCACAATCTGGAAAACCGGCGCAATCATATAGGCCAGAAGCATCGTGTACTGGAAATATCCGCCCGTCGTCATCCTGCCCGTCAACACTTCATGCCCGCCCATCAGCATGACCAGTCCGCCCACCACCCCCAGCACCGTGGTCGAAGCAAACGACAGCAGACTCGTCGCCGTCAGGGAACTGATCACATTTGCCAGCAGCCGGTCCACTCCCTTGCCAAAAACGCTCGCCTCACGTTCTTCGGCGTGGTAACCCTTCACCACGCGCACGCCGCCAAGCGACTCGGTCAGCCGTCCCGTCACTTCGGCGTTGATGCGTCCGCGCTCGCGGAAAATCGGCCGTATCGTCGAGAACGCCTTCTGCAGTACCAGCACAAAAAGCGCCACCACCCCAAATACGATCAGCGTCATGTGACGGCTGCGGTATAGCAGGAAGACAAACACCAGCACCGCCGTCAGGATTCCGCCCACAAACTGCACCAGCCCGGTGCCAATCAGGTTCCGAACCCCCTCCACATCGGTCATGATGCGCGACACCAGCACGCCCGTGCGGTTCGCGTCATAAAACTGTACCGAGAGCCGGCCAATGTGCTGCTGCACCCGCTTGCGCAGGTCGGCAATCATCCGCTGCGCCGCCTTTGACAGCAACTGCGTCAGCGAGTACGAGGTGACGGCCTGTATAGCCGTCGCCCCAAACACCAGGCCCACGAGCGGCAGCAGCAGGTTGGCACGATGCGGCGTCAGTACATGATCCACCAGGTACTTGCTGGAAACCGGCAACACAAGCCCCGCCACACGGTTGATGGCCATCAGCACCAGCCCAAGCAGCATCAGCCACTTGCGCGGCAGCACCAGCTTCCAGATCTCCGGCAGCACTTTCTTGATCTCGGGCTTCTTCTTCGCCTGATCTCCACGGGACCCGTGCGCACCGCCGCGCCCTCGTGGTATCCGCTCCGCGCCCATCGACCCTATCGCCATGCCGCCCATTCGCATAGATTTCCCACCCACGCGGCCCGTTCTCGCCACATCTACTCAGGGATGCCTGGCGAACCCGCCCGGATTCAGATCCTGTTCCGCCGCGCCTCGATGAACGACCGCACGCATAGCAGCACATAGAACAACATCATCAGCGACATCACCGTCTGTGCTTCGGCCATGGCGGGGAAAAGAATCGTATGCCCCGTCTCCATGCGAATGAAGTGGTAAATCCCCGTCACCGTGCCCAGGAATCCGATCAGCCCCACCGTCACCGCAATATGCATCACGATCATGCGCTTCTTCTGGTTCTCGGTCCGCGCCAGAAAACCCAGCACCACCAGCACCAGCCCAAACACCGCCGGAATCAGCGCCGTCAGCGAGTGAATGCCCGGGGCCAGATAGCCAATCACCCCCAGCAGAATCAGCAGTACTCCAAATGTGATCGTTATTTTCGCCATCGATATCTCGCCTCAAGAAGTAGGGAACTTCTACCAGCATAGAGCACACGGCGAATGCATGTTCCCTCAGGAGCCGCTCACAGCCACGGTCGCCGGCGCAATCCGTTCCAGGATCTCCTGCGCAATCTTCTCGGGCGTCTGCTCCACTGACACGCGAATCGCATCCTGCGGCAACTCCAGCGTGGCAAGCTGGCTCGCCAGCAGCGCAGGATTCATGAAGTGCCCTTTGCGCTGCCTCAGACGCGCCTCAAAAACTTCCCGCGATCCTTCCAGCATCACAAATCGATATTCCTCCGCGGGAATCCCTTCGCAAAGAATTTCGCGATACGCCTGCCGTAGCGCCGAGCATGTCAGAATGCCGCTTTGCGCACTCTCATGCCAGCCCAGCAGCACTTCATGCAGCCGTTCCAGCCACGGCACCCTGTCCTCATCGCTCAGCGGAATTCCTGCCGACATCTTCGCGCGATTCGTTTCGCTATGGTATGCGTCGCCTTCTGCAAACTGCCAACCCGTAAGAGACGCCAGCACTTGAGCTACGGTCGATTTTCCCGAGCCAGACACACCCATCACAATGATGATCATGTTCTCGCAGAAACTGCTCGTTATACAGATCTTGCCGCCCAAAAGGGAAGTCACTTGCCTGTGACGTCGCCGTTGTGCCGCAGATGTAAAGACACCACTCCCTCAAGGCAGCCGTGCCCCATGAACCGCTATTCGTCGATGAAAGGAAGCTATCGCTGAATGCGCGCCGATCCGCCCAGCGCAAACGCCTTCACTTGCTCCACCGTCGCCATCGTGGTGTCGCCCGGGAAGGTCGTCAGCAGCGCGCCGTGCGCCCATCCCAGTCGCGTTGCCTGTTCCGCCGTCGCCCCGCTCAGCAGCCCATAGATAAATCCGGCGGCAAAGCCGTCGCCGCCGCCCACGCGGTCCTGCACCATCAACTCCGCCGTGGGAGCCACATGCGTTTCGCCGTTCACCCACGAAACTGCGCTCCAGCTATGCTGATTCGTCGTGTGCACCTCGCGCAGCGTAGTCGCCACCACCTTTACGCGTGGATATTTCTTCACCACCGAGTCGATCATCCCGAAAAACACGCTCGGGTCCAGCTTCGACTTCGCCGTCACTTCCGGCCCGGGAATGCCGAGTCCCTTCTGCAGATCTTCCTCGTTGCCCACCAGCACATCCACGTGCTCCACAATCTTCGCGATCGTCTCCACGGCCTTCTCCTCGCCGCCCCAGATGTTCCACAGCTTCGCGCGGAAGTTCAGGTCAAACGAAGTCACGGCCCCGGCCTCGCGCGCGGCCTTCATAAATTCGGCCACCAGCTCCGCCGTCGTCGGCGATAGCGCACTGAAGATGCCGCCGCTGTGCACCCAGCGCACGCCCTTCGAGAAAATCGCCTT
>JAJZJJ010000534.1 GCA_021810175.1 Acidobacteriota bacterium
CATGACGTTCTCCGGTCTGTCTACGCAGCCCCAGAGCAGTCACCTTGGGACGGCCAATCCCTTCACGATGCTCTCCGGTGGCGGCCTGGATGTCAGGATTAACCACCTGATTTCGGTCCGTCCGTTCGAGATGGATTACTTCAACGAGCGAGTCTCCCTGGATGCCCTGTCCGGGGGGGTGACCCATACAGGCCTTGACATCAGTACCGATGGCTTCCGCTACACGGCTGGCGTGGTATTGCACTTCTAGCGCAAAATCTGAATTCCCATGCGGTTAGTAGAGCCTCCGCAAAGTGCCAATTGTCCCTTCCCAGCGGCGAAGACATGCTGCCAGGATCACGAGTGCGAGGAAAATGGCGCTTTACTGGATCGGTTTCTTCGACGATAACTCAGAGCGTTTCGCACGCAAATGCCAAAGTAACAAGCGCGAGCTCGGGAGCATGTCTCCAGAGCTCGTTGCTTTGCGTGAATTTAGTTGAGTGGATTCGGCAGATGACTTAGGTCATAAGGTATTACGCAGGAGTCGAAAGATCGACGTTGGATGTACTGTCTTGATTCGTTCCTGATTCAATCGATAACTCAGAAACTCATGATATTGTGTCCGCAGTGCATGGAGTGTGTCTCGCCGGTCACGGGGCTTGAAAGATCGCTGGCTAGATGGGTCGGCTTGTCGCTTTCTTCGAGCTGGTCCACGTGCGCCGCATCGCGCTCCAGATGAGTTCGGTCTATCCCTGGGAGATATTCCGTGCGCACTCGCCCGTCTCGCGCGCCTCATCGCAACTCAGGCAAGGCCATGTGAGAGGGGTGAGCCAATCCCTGCGTCGCCACCGCTAAGCCGCTGCCCTCCGCACCGTCAGCACGGTAATATCGTCCTGCTGTCCGAAGTCCTTCGCCGCCTCTGCCACGTAGAACGCCGACTGGTTGCTGAGATTGTGCATGCGTTCAAAGCCGAACAGTTCGCCTGAAGGTTTGCGCGCCTCCACCACGCCGTCAGATAGGAGCAGAATGCGGTCGCCGGGGTGGAGGTAAAGCCGCGTCTCCTCGTACTTCGCCTCGGGCAGCACGCCCAGGGGCAATCCGCCCTGCAAAACCACTTCCTGGCTGTTCAGGTAAGGCGGCAGATGCCCGGCATTGGCCACCAGAAGCTCGCCGTTGGGCCGGAACCAGGCCGCCTGGCAGGTGGTGAAGCTGCCGCCGCCGGTCAGCACGCGATTCAGCGACTCGAGCAGCCGCGCCGGGCTGCGTTCCGTCGCATGGCGTAACGCGCCCATCAGCATCGACACGTTCATGGCCGCCGTTAGCCCCTTGCCGGCCACATCGCCAATCACCACCAGCAGCCCGCCGTCGCCAGCCGATTGAATGTGATAGAAATCACCGCCGACCTCTTGGGCTGGGTTATAGACGGAATCGACCTCAAAGCCCGGTATCTCAATCTTCTCCTGGGGAATCATCAGCTCCTGCACGCTGCGCGCAGCGGCCAGTTCGCTTTTGGCCTGCTGCTGGTCGCGCTGCACGCGCAAAAAGCGGACAAAGATAATCAGCACAATGATGACGATGCCCACAAAGTCGGCGATCGCGGCAAAGTTGATCGGAATGGGCCCGGCCTGAATGGTGAGCGGCGAGTGATACCGGTGTCCGGTCAGGTCCCTCATCCCGGCGGTAAGTACCGGCTCTATGACTCCCACAATGATCAGCGCCAGGGACAACATCAGCAAACCGGCCTCGAAGTTGCGCCGCAGCGTAGCCGCCATCAGTGTGACAAAGATGAACAGTAGCCAGCCCGCGATCCACAGCGCACTGCCGGCGAAAACGACCGCCAGCGCGACGCCCGCGGCCTGGCTGTGGCCCACCAGGAGCAGTGAGGGGCCAACTCCTGCCAGAATCGGAGCGGTGTAGCGCAGTGTGCGCGTGTGCCAGCGCCGGGGCAGCGCAAGAAAGGCAATCAGAAACTCAAAATAGAGGTAGGCCGATGCCGCCAGCAACTGCAGAACGATGGCCGCGTACCACAGGCTGTCCAGCCGCGCCGTGCTTCCCGCCAGCTCCACAAAGCCGATCGGGGCCTGGAGCAGCTCGTGCAGCGCCAGCCACAGGTACTCCGGGTGCCCGCGCTGCGAGAAATAAAGCGCCAGCAGGAAGGCCGCCAGGATCACCAGAAGAATCGAAATCACAAGCCGTGGCAGCCGCTCGAATAATCCCCGCGCCGACCAAAGTGCCAGTTCCTGCTCCAGCTCGCCGGGGTTGCCCAGGAGCAGCTTGCGGCGGGCAAAGAAGCTTGTGTAGGCGTCAAAACCGACTGGCATATAGACGGTGCGCACCGCCAGGATCAGGGATGTTTGGGTGGGAGCAACATTGAGGTCGTAAATGCGGGATATCTGCTGATAATGCAGCGGGTTGCCGCCGTTCGGCCCCTCGGGCTGAATCAGCCTGCCATTGGCGAAAACCTCCTCGCCCCAACCCGGCGCGCCGAAGCCGAAGGAGGTATCCTGCGATACCGGCAACTCAATCAGCAGGGCCAGCGGTCCATGATGCTCGCCCAGCCGGATGTGCAGCCGGAACCAGACGTATGGCCGCGGCTGGCGCACTCCCGGCGCGTTGCGGCCGCCCGTCTGGTTCGGCGACGCCGGGGAGGATGCACCGGTTGCCGCTTCAGGTTCCGGCACAGGCTCTATGTAGCTTTTCGCGTCCCGGATCGCCCAGGCGGAGTCGTCGAATCCGGGCTGCGTGGCCGCCTGATCGGAGGAGATGCCTACGCGCCAGTCCTTGCTTAGCAGGAGCGGGGAGCCGAGGCTGGTGGCGTTGAACACCGGTCCGGCTGCGGATTCCGCCGCGTTTGACCCATTTGGGAACTGGTATCGTCTGTCCGCCGGTGCTGCGGCAGGCCGGGACTGGGCGGCGAGGATTCCTGCTCCCCAAACCGCTGCCATGGTAAAGCTTAGGATCGTTCGGCGCAAAGGCGGTCTCCTGCTTGTTTGTGCATTATCTCTCAGATTGAGACGGGAGCCGCATCCGGGAAAGTCGACCATGTGCCTGAAAAAGCGCGCCCGAAAGACGGCTCCGAGAGATCCGGATTGTTTGCCGGTTCAAAAAATACTTTCAAAACACTTCCACAGGAAGCCAAATTGATGGATACTTGCGTCTAACTTTACTAGCACGAAGTGGGGTTGTGCCCGAAATGCTTCGGGGCCGGAGGTAAGGTCATGAAGAACGTTTTCAAGGTCTCGACGGGGACGGCGCTTGGGGGGCTGGCGCTTGGGTTCCTACTCGCCTCTAGTACGGCGTTTGGCGCCTCGGGGGGCGGCTTTGATCCCGCCTACGTTACTCCCCACGCCACGCCGACC
>JAJZJJ010000535.1 GCA_021810175.1 Acidobacteriota bacterium
TGCCGCGCAGCACCCGCGTCGACTCGCCCATCGACGAAGCCATCCAGTCTCGGAATGGAGTCTGCCAGGATTTCACCCATACCATGATCGCCCTGGTGCGCTATCTCGGCATTCCCTGCCGCTATGTCAGCGGCTATTTCTACCACGGCAAAGAGCACATGGATCGGTCCGTCTCCGACGCCACCCACGCGTGGGCCGAGGCATTTCTTCCCCACGTGGGCTGGGTCGGCTTCGATCCCACCAACAATCTTCTCGCCCATGAACGGCATATTCGCACCGCCATTGGCCGCGACTACGCCGACGTTCCCCCCACGACCGGCATTTATCGCGGCCGCGCGGACAGTGAACTCTACGTCGCCGTCCAGGTCACGGCCTTCGACAAGGCGCCCGAACTCGACCAGGACATGCCCGTCCCTGAAGATTGGTCGATCCTCGTCGAGCGCGCGCAGGAGCCGCCTCCGCCGCCTTCGACCTTGCTCCAACTGCAGCATATGCAGCAACAACAATCTTCAATGGCGGCATTCGCTCCGCCTCACAAGCTGGGTTGTCATCCTGAGCGAAGCGAAGGATCCAGACGGTAATGGCGCAGCTCCCCCGCTGAAGGTACGGCAAAAAGGTCTCCAGCCGCGAATCATGCGCGATTCGCGGCTGAGATTTTTTTGACTTTAGCAAATGAAGTAGAGCGTGGTGGAAAATGAAGCCTTGATTAAAAGGCAGCCAGCTCCACCATCGCCTTGCGGATGTCTTCCGGCTGCGGCAGAATTTCATCTTCCAGCAGCGGCTGATAGGCGACGAACACGTCTTTTGCTGCGATGCGGCGCACCGGAGCGTCCAGATCGTCGAAGAGTTCCTCTCCGATGCGTGCGGCGATCTCGGCCCCATACCCCCAGCTGCGCATGTCTTCATACGCCACCAGCGCGCGGCTGGTTTTGCGCACCGAGGTTGCAATCGCGTCCCAGTCGTAGGGGTTCAGCGTGCGCAGATCGATCAGCTCGACATCCAGACCATTCTCGCGTTCGGCGCGCTGCGCCGCCTGCAAGGCGCGCGGCACCACCGCGCCAAAGGTGATCACGGTCAACTGCTTTCCGGCGCGGAGGATACTTGCCTTGCCAAACGGAATCGTGTAGTCCGGCCCCGGATATGCGGCCCGCCCGAAGGTCTCGCGATAGAGCCTCTTATGTTCCAAAAAGAGCACCGGATCGTCGCAACGGATGGCGGTGCGCAGCAGGCCGTTGGCGTCGAGAGCATTCGACGGGTAGACGACCCGAACGCCCGGCGTGTGCGTAAAGATGCTCTCGCCGGATTGCGAGTGATAGATGGCACCGCCCGTCAGATAGCCACCCGTGGGCACGCGAATCACTAAGGGACAGGAGAAGATTCCATTGGAGCGCCAACGAATCAGCGGAAGCTCGTTCCGCAACTGGTGCATCGCCGGCCAGATGTAATCGAAGAATTGAATCTCCGCCACAGGTTTCAGGCCGCGTGTGGCCATGCCAATCGCGCGTCCAACGATATTGGCCTCGGCCAGCGGCGAATTGAAAACCCGGTCGGAACCGAAAGCACTCTGCAGACCGGCTGTCAGTTTGAAGACACCGCCCTTGCCCTTCACCAGCCCGCCTTCCAGACTGGTGTCGCGGCTGCAGTCGGCAACGTCTTCCCCAAACACCACAACGCGTTCATCGCGGCACATTTCATCGTGCAGACACGCGTTCATCAGGTCCGCCATCGTACGCTCGCGAACCGCGGATGCAGGGTCCTCGGCGACCGGCTGCGGCTCCTTGAGTAGAGACGGCGAGGTGGGATCGAGATCCTCGGAATAAATATGGAGAGGAATCGTGTCCGTCGAAGGTGGCGCCGCGCGCAGAGCTACTTCCGTTGCAACCCGAATCTCCTCGTCTACCGCCTGCTCCAGCCGCGTGATGCCCGCCTCATCCAGAAAACCCTCCCGCAGCAACCGCATCTGCATTTTGGGCAATGGATCGCGCAGGGCGTCGGCCTCGCGCTCCGCCTCCGATCGGTAAAGACGCTCATCGTCGGAAAAAGAATGCGCGTAGGGACGGACGACATGGCCATGCACAAACGCGGGCCCTCGCCCGGAGCGGCAATACGCCACTGCCTGCCGCAGAATGTTGTAGCACTCGATCGGCTCGGTGCCATCCACCTCGGCAAAGAAAAAGTTTGGAAAGTTGGCCACGAGTTTCGAGATATTGCCGCCCGGCGTATTCACCTCGACCGGCACCGAAATCGCATAGCCATTGTCTTCGATCACAAACAGCACCGGCAGCTTCAGGTTGGAGGCGGAATTCATCGCCTCCCAGAATTCGCCCTCGCTGGTGGCGCCATCGCCCAGCGAGACATACACCACCTCGTCGGCGTGGAAGCTGACATTCTTGAAGGCGCGATAATCCACATCGCCGCCGGTACTCTCCGGCTTCCTGGCAGCTTGCGGGTGACGGCTGAAATAGCGCCCCGCTTCGGCGCAGCCTACCGCTTGCAGACATTGCGATCCCGTCGCGGAGGATTGTGTGACGATATGCAGGCTTTGGCTCGCCCAGTGCGAAGGCATCTGCCGTCCGCCGCTGCTGGGATCGGCGGCAGCGCCCACCGCCTGCAACAGCATGTCCTCCGCGGTCATGCCCAGCGTCAGGCACAGCGCCCGATCGCGATAATACGGATAGAACCAATCGTAGCCAGGCTGCAGCGCCATCCCGGCGGCCACCATCAGTGCTTCATGTCCAGCGCCAGAAATTTGGAAGAATATCTTCTGCTGCCGCTTCAGCATGATCTCCCGGTCGTCGATGCGACGGGAAAGATACATGAGCCGGTACATCTGAATCATTCGCTCAGACGACAGTCCGTGCGTATCGACAATCCTTGTTGCGGCGGAAATGGTGCGGGTGACTGCCATGTTGGACCCTCTTTGGATCGGGCTGCTTCGACTGGCTCTGTCATACGAGACAATCGTATGGCGACTTTGTATTGTAGCGGCCTTCCTATCCACTTGTCAGCCAATTGATTTTCGGGGTGCGCGACATAAAAGTGAGGCTCGCAGGCGTTTCTTAATTTGTTTCTCCTCTTACCCGATCCCATGGCGATGTTGCTGGACCAAAAGGCCGCCCTTTTGCGACAAATTGCGGACCTGGGCGACTTTCGCCCCGGCTCCATCACCACCGCAACCGGTCGTTGTGGTAATGCCAACTGCCGTTGTCACCGCCCCAATGAACCGGGACACTAGAGCCTCTTGCAAAATTC
This sequence comes from Acidobacteriota bacterium, assembly GCA_021810175.1. Next base: position 3,253 of record JAJZJJ010000535.1, read on the forward strand.
CCAGCAGCGGCATCGGCTTTGGTTGCGCGGTTGATTTCGCTGGATTTGGGAGGCAAGAAATCGCTGCGCCAGCGATAGG
>JAJZJJ010000536.1 GCA_021810175.1 Acidobacteriota bacterium
TGATGGCGGTGATCTGGTCGCCGAGCTTGAGCCCGACCTGAGCGGCAGGGAAGCCGGGGACGATCTGCATGACCTTGAGCGGACCGGCCTGCATGCGGGGAATGATGCCCGAGTTGCTGAGCTGGAAGTTCTGGCCCTTGGTGGGGTCATTGATGAAGAGCTGGGTCTGGATGTCCCTGGTCTGGCCGTTGACGGTGCGGGCGACGGTGACGGGGACGGTGGAGTTGGCGTCGAGCGCGGCGCGGATGCGGACATCGTCCCACGTGGGATTTTCGGGAGCGCTGTCGAAGCGGACGATCGTGTCACCGGGCTGGAGGCCAGCTTTGGCGGCGAAGGAGTTGGCGGGCACGAAGTCCAGGACCGCGGGGTCGGAGAGATAGCGGGGGACCTCGTTGTGCATCATGTAGAGGCCTGTCATGAGGCCGAAGGCGAGCAGGAAGTTGGCAAAGGGTCCGGCAAAGCCGATGATCATGCGCTGCCAGCGGGGCTTGGCGTTCAGGTCGCCGGGATCGAGGACGCGCGGTCCGTCATTTTCATTTTCCTGATTGCTGGAAGATCCAGAGAGCGGGACGGTGCCGTCTCCTCCGAGTTCGCCCGCCATTTTTACGTAGCCGCCGAGGGGCAGAAGGCAGACGCGGTAGTCGGTGTCGCCGTGGCGGAAGCCAAAGAGGCGAGTGCCGAAGCCGATGGAGAAGACTTCGACGCGGACGCCGAAGAATTTGGCCGCGATGAAGTGTCCGAGCTCGTGCACGAGCACCATGATGCCCAGCACGATGATCATGGAAATAGTGGCAGTCAGAAAGAAAGGCATAGCTCGATCAGGGACGAATTCCTTGTCACATCCTCTACGGCCCCTGCATCAGTGGCGACTGGCGCCGGCTGATGCGTGGCTAAAGTGGCTGAGCACCTCAGAGGCGGTCTGACGCGACTGCCGGTCGAGCGCGAGCACCTCCTGGATGGTGGCAGGGTGGGTGACGGGCGTCGTCTCAAGCACTCTCTCTATTGTACGCGGGATGCCCAGGAAAGGTATCTGTCCGGCGAGAAATGCCTCGACGGCGATCTCGTCGGCGGCGTTGAGGGCGATGGTGTGCGCGCCGCCTTTTTCCGCGGCTTCGTAGGCGAGGCGCAGGCAGGGAAAGCGCTCGAAATCAGGAGTTTCGAAGGTGAGCTGGCTGAGCGAGGCCATGTCGAAGGTGAGGTCAGAGGCGACGCGCTCGGGCCAGGTCATGGCGTAGAGGATGGGCAGGCGCATGTCAGTGACAGAGATTTGCGCGAGGAGGCTGCCGTCGATGTATTCGACCAGCGAGTGCACGGTGGATTGGGGGTGCACGGTGACTTTGACGGCCGAGGGCGGGAGGTCAAAGAGGCGGCAGGCCTCGATGATTTCGAGGCCCTTGTTGAGCATGGTGGCCGAGTCGATGGTGATGCGGCGTCCCATGACCCAGGTGGGGTGCTTGAGGGCCTGGGCGACGGTGATGTGTTCGAATTCGGCGAGCGGGAGGGTACGGAACGGGCCGCCGGAGGCGGTGAGCCAGATCTGCTTGATTTCTGGGAGGGAGCCGGCGCGCATGCACTGGTGGACGGCGTTGTGCTCGGAGTCGATGGGGAGCAGCGGGAGGTTTTTGGCACGGGCGGCGGCGGTGAGGAGTTCGCCGGCGGCGACCATGGCCTCCTTGTTGGCGAGGCCGACGGGTTTTCCTGCGAGGACGGCGGCGTAGGTGGCTTCGAGCCCGGCAACGCCGACGATGGCCGAGACGACGAAATCGACCTGCGGGAGGGTGGCGACGCGGACGGTTCCGGCGGAGCCGTGGACGACTTCGATGCCGGAGATGCCGGCGGCTTTGAGGCGGGCGGCGAGGTCAGCGGCGAGTTTTTCGGTCGCCATGGAGACGACGGCAGGGCGCCAGCGGCGGGCCTGCTCGAAGGCGAGGTCGAGGTTGCGGCCAGCGGCGAGCGAGGCAACGGCGAAACGCTGGGGGAAGCTTTCGACGATGCTGAGGGTGCTCTGGCCGATGGAACCGGTCGAGCCGAGGATGGCAATGTGCTTGAAAGGCATGAACTATTCAGTATGGACTAAAAGTACTGCTGGGCAAGGTGAGCGTACCACAGGACAGGGGCGGCCAGCAGGAGCGCGTCAATGCGGTCGAGGACGCCGCCGTGTCCGGGCAGGAGGCTGCCGGAATCCTTGATGCCGGCGGCGCGCTTGAGGCCTGATTCGACGAGGTCACCCAACTGGCCGGCGGCATTGACGATGACGGCGAGGACGAGCCAGCGGAACCAGGAGCCGGGATAACTGAGGTTGTCGACCGAGTGGGCGGTAAGGAAAGACGCAACCCACAGGAGAAAGAGCGTAAGGAAGGCACTGGCGACGAGCGATGCGAGGGAGCCTTCCCAGGTTTTTCCGGGGCTGAGCTGCGGGGCTAACTTATGCTTTCCAAAGGCTTTACCAATGTAGAGGGCGGCGATGTCGCCGGACCAGACGGCCACGAAGAGGAAGAGGAGCAGGGAGGGTCCGTTGCTTTGTTCAAAGAGCAACGGGAGGGTGGCAAAGGAGAGCCCGACGTAAATGATGCCGATGTAGACCGAGGCTGCGTCCGGCAGGATGCGGTCGACGGGGGAATGAAAGGTGCAGTAGGTGAGCAGGGCGAGCGCGATGGCGCCGACGGTGGCGGTGAGGAAGTCAGGATACTTCCAGATAGAGATGTAAATGGCCGCAAATGCAACAAAAGAAACGATTCGGGGTGACTGGGCGCCGATGGCGTCGGCGATGTCGAGATATTCCCAGAAGGCCAGGCCGGCGGCGATGGCGCAGAAGAGCGTGAAAAGCCAGAATGGGCCACAGAAGACCAGTGCGAGGGTGACGAGAATCAGGACGGCTGCCGTTAGAATTCGCTTCATTCCTTTGGCAGGATACACTTTCGCCCCGTTGAAGACCCGGTAAGGCGCACAACTATTCAGGAGGGGCGGAGTCTTTTCTTTTAGATGGGAAGTCCATAGAGCAGGAAGAGTTTCAGGCCCGGGGCACATCCAATAAGAGTAGAGTGCGGACGCCGGCCGCGTGGCCGCTCTGCCGCGAGGGGGAAACGATGAAGCTGCGAACCAACGGAATGTGGACGATAGCGATGGTTGCGGCGCTGGCCGCGATGATGGGCCTGCCTGCGCTGGCGCAAACGCAAGGGCAGGGCCGGGCTGTGGTGACGGTGGTCAACAAGCAGGACAAGAATGCCCCGATCACGGTTCCGCAGCAGGATTTGAAGCTGAGAGTGGACGGGCGTCCGGCGATGATCGACCACTGGGCTCCGGCAACG
>JAJZJJ010000537.1 GCA_021810175.1 Acidobacteriota bacterium
CTTCAGGCTCTATGCCGTTTTTGATTCCCGGTGAAGGATCTTCGCCGGCGCACTGACTGGCGATGTAGAGCAGCTGCAGATGGATGAGGTATTCACGGGGATTGAAGAGGCCGTCGCAGTGATCGATGCGGAGGCCGGTGACTTGGCCGCGGGCGAGCAGGCGGCGTATAAGGCCGTGGGTCGCGGCGAAGACTGCGGGATTCTCCATGCGCAGGCCGACAAGATCGTTGATGTCGAAGAAGCGGCGGTAATTGATCTCCTCTCCGGAAACGCGCCAGTAGGCGAGCCGATAGGGCTGTTGCTCCAGCAGGTCATGAAGACGGTCGAAGCTGCGCGGGTCGCCGGGAACGCCGTGGATGCGGGCAAGGGCGCGCTGTAAAACGGGCTGCATCTGCGGGCTGAGGAGCGCGGCGCGAAGGCGAGGCCGCAACTCGTCGAGCTGGCCGCGGCGCTGGGCGGCAAGCGAGACGTCCGTGGTAGCGTGGGGCGGAATGTGCGCGGTCTCGCGAAGAATCTGGCGGAAGAATTCGGGCACGCCGAGGTCGTCCAGCTCGTCCTCCGGAAAGATCGTGGGAATGGAGCGGGGCGCGACGGGAATGGTGTGGTCGTAGTAGCGGACGCGGAGATAGCCGTCGTCGAGGATGATCTCAATGCGGCCGGCCTCCAGTTCCTCTCCGTACTGGCTGCCGAGGATGGGGAGCAGGAGCTTGTCCTGCATGGCGGGGTTGAGGGGATTCCAGTCGATGTCGAAGTAGTCGGCGTACTGCGAAGCACGGCCGTTTTCGAGAACGTCCTGCCACCACAGGGAGTCGTTGCCCACCCCCATGTGATTGGGGACGATGTCGAGCAGAAGGCCCATGCCCAGCTCGCGCAGCCGCTCGGCCAACCGGTCGAAGAGCTGCTCGCCGCCCAGTTCCGGATTGAGGCGGTCGTGGCGGGTGACGTCGTACCCGTGCATGCTGCCGGCGCGCGCCTCAAAAATGGGCGAAAGGTAGCAGTCGCCGATGCCGAGCTCTTTGAGGTAGGGCAGCAGAGCTTCCGCGTCCGAAAAGGTGAAACCGGCATGGAGCTGCAACCGGCAGGTGGCGATCGGCGCTCGCGCCTCCGCGCAAGCGAGACGCTCGATGCATTGGGAGCTGGAAGGAAAGGAAGGCATATCGGCTGCCATGAACGGTAATCGCCTTTCGGCGCCGGATGGTGGGGCCCTCGTGTCGCTCGAAGGACGGAATGTGACGAAGAATCCTCGCCGGGCGGGGATTTCTCCGGGCACGAAGACCGTTCCCTCGATGCCGGTTACAGCCTAGACGAAATGATCGCCGTCGGCGGCGGAATGGCTGCGGCGATCCCGGCCGAGCAGAACATCGAACCCAACCTGAATCCCGGTCCAGAGAGCACCCGCCTGACGCACCGGAATCGCGACCGCGCGCTGCACCGCGGCCGTGGCATAGGCGATGCTGTCGAGGGTTCCGGTCACCATCTCGTCTACCCGATCAACCTGCACTTCGGCCTTCTTCAGCACAGAATCCAGCGACTGGTTGGCCTGGGCCGCCTGGTTGCGAAGGATCTTGCTCGCTTCGGAGACATTCTGGGCAGCGTCTTTCAATTTAGGAGAGACATCCTCCAGCAGCTCCCGCGTCGTAATCATCAGCGGAACGGCATGTTTTTGCACCAGGGAGGAAAGCTCATTGGCGCGCCGGATCGCTTTCATGGCGGCCATCGCCATACCCAGCATGACAACGCCCTGTAGCAGAACACCAACGGCGACCAGGGCTGTAAATAAATAGAAAACCCAGGAAATCTGCATGATGCGCACTCACTCTCGGCGCGGGGGAGCGACGGCCACACCCGTTGCGCCCCGCGCATATTTGATCAGTGCCGGAAGGCCTCAACTGCAGACCCAGTTAGAATTCGGCTCTTCTGCGGCCGATTCCGCTAAAGCTCAGGCGGATTCCGTCGATTCCGCGGAAGAGGCGTTTTCATAGGCCTGCCGGCCGGCCTCCACCGCGTCGGAAACCTTGCCGGTCTTTTCGTTCACGAACTGCCGGCCCTGGCTCACAAACTCGTCCCATTGCGCGCGGCCCCGCTCGATATATTCCTTGCCTCGATCCACGTATTCCCTGCCGCGGTCGGCATATTCGCTCATCTGGGCCTTGCCGCGGTCCATCATGTCGCCAACCTGGCCGGCGGCATCGCGGCTGCGCTGGCGGAGGTACTCGCCGCCTTCCCGCGCGTTGCTCATCAGTTCTTCCCGTGTTTCGCGTCCCGCTTTGGGAGCGTACAGAACGCCGATCACCGCTCCCAGGCCAAGGCCCGCAAGAAACCAGCTAAATCCGCTCGACTGTTTTTCTTCTGACATAAGTCCTCTCTCCTTCGTATCAACTCCAGTGCGCCGGACAAGTTATGGTACCGGGAAGGCATTGCCCGCGCAAATAACTGGCGCCGCCAGGCCCCCCTTTTCCAGCTGGCAGCTGCCAGGCAGGATACACCCGGAACCGGCCTCCCATTCGCGGGAAACTTCTGAGGTTTCTGATGCCGCGGAACGGGATGAAGCTGCCAGGCGCCCCATTCCCTAACCGCCGAGATCCACAAGCTCTACCTGATCGATGGGACGGCCAAGGAAGCGGCTGCCGAGAACACGAAATCTGGCCACGGAATCCGTGGCGAAAAAGCGCACGGAAGGGGTAGCCGCGTCGGCCTGCGGATGGCCAATCGCGGTGGCCACCTGTTCGGCGGTGACCTCGGCCGAATCGATCACCCGCAGGGACTCGGGCACGAGGCTCTCGATCTGCCCGCGAAGCAGCGGGTAATGAGTGCAGCCCAGGACCAAAGTGTCGGGGTGCAGTTCGGCGGTGCGGGCCTGCTCCATTAGCTCGGAGACATAAATGCCGAGGACCTCACGGGTCACAGGATGGTCGATCCAGCCCTCCTCGACGAGCGGAACCAGCAGCGGACAGGCCTTTTCCAGCGTGCGCAGGCTGCGACCGCCACACGCCGCCGTGTATGCATGGCTCTCCACCGTGGCTGCCGTGGCGATGACGAGCACGTCGCGGCTGGACGAGCTGACGTCCGCGGCATTGGCCCCGGTTTCGACGACGCCCAGCACCGGAACCGGCACGGAGTCGCGGATGGCGTCCAGGGCCAGAGCGCTGGCGGTATTGCAGGCAATCACCAGGAATTCGGCCCCCTGAGCCACGAGGAACCGCGCGCTGGAGGTGGCATAGCGAGCTACTGTGGCGCGGGATTTGGCGCCATAGGGAAGGCGGGCGGTATCGCCAAGGTAGAGGTAATCGGCACCCGGAATCCGTTCC
>JAJZJJ010000538.1 GCA_021810175.1 Acidobacteriota bacterium
GCTATTGACCATCCAGACTCTCGCAGCGGTAGCCCGCTAAAATCCGCCCCTGCCAGCCTAGTAAACTCATCCCATCCATGGAACCTCCCGCCCAGCCTCCGGCGGCATCCCCCGCTCCCACCTCGCGCGCACGTAGAGCCCTGCGCTATCTCCACCCTTCCCACACCCACTCCGCCTTCGCCGCAGCCATCCTCCTCATGGCTGCCGCCGCCGCCTCGCGCGTCATCGGCCTCGTCCGCATCAAGTACGTCGCATGGCTCCTCGGCGCCGGTGCCGCCGCAGACGCCTACAACTCCGCCTTCATGCTGCCCGACAAGCTCCAGTACTTCCTGGTCGGCGGAGCCTCCTCCATCGTCTTCATCACCATGCTCACCCGCTACCGCGAGCAGGGCCGCTCAGCAGAAGGCGAACGCGCCATGGCGGTCATCCTCTCCACCATGGGCCTCGTCCTCGGTCTCGCCATCATCGCCGCCGAATTCCTCGCCCCGCTCTACGTGCACACCCTCCTGCCCGGCTTCTCCAAAGATCCCGCCAAGGCCGCCCTCTGCGTCCGCCTCACCCGCATCCTGCTCCCCGCGCAGCTCTTCTTCCTCGCCGGACCCATCTTCTCCGCTGTCCTCCTCGTCCGCAAGCAGTTCGCAATCCAGGCCATCACGCCCCTCATCTACAACATCGGAATCATCTGCGGCGGCCTCCTCCTCGCTCACGAGCTAGGCGCGTCTTCCCTCGCCATCGGCGCCGTCGCCGGCGCCTTCCTCGGACCATTCCTGCTCAACGCCATCTGGGCCCACCGCGCCGGCATGCGCTTTCGCTTCACTCTCGACTTCAAAAACCCCGGCCTCCGCGAATGGGTCGGCATGTCCGTCCCCCTCATGCTCGGCGTCTCTCTCGTCACCGCCGACAACTGGATCATCAACTACTTCGCCTCCAACAACGGCGGAGCCATCACCCTCCTGCTCTACGCCAAGCAGTTCTTCAACGCACCCGTCGCCCTCGGCCAGGCTGCCGGAGCTGCATCACTGCCCTTCCTCGCCTCGCTCTTCAATCGCAGCACCACTGCAGCCTTTTCCAACGCCGTCAACACCGCTGTCTCCCGCATCCTCGCCTTTTCCCTGCTGCTCTCCGCCTTCATGCTCGCCATGGGATACCCGCTGCTCGACCTCATCATTCGCGGCGGCGCATTCCACCGCACCGACTCCCGCAGCATGGCCATCTACTTCAGCATCTTTTCCGTCTCGCTCTGCCTCTGGGCCGCGCAGGCCATCTACGCCCGCGCCTTCTACGCCGCCGGAAACACCGTTCTCCCCATGATCGCCAGCACCCTCGTCACCGCCGCCTCCATCCCCATCTACTGGTGGCTCTATCACACCTATGGGCCCATCGGCCTCCCGTTTGCGTCCGACATCGGCATCCTCTTCCAGACCGTCACCCTCGCCATCCTCCTGCACAAAAAGCGCATGGTCTCCATCGCCCAGCTCGAATACCCCGAGCTCGCCCGCTCCCTCGCCGCCGCCTTCGTCGCCTTCTGCGTCCTCTTCGCCCTGCGCCACCTCATCTCCGGCCGCACCCGCCTTGTCGAGTTCGGGCTCCTCGTCCTCGCCACCCTCCTCTGGATCGCCGTCTCCGCCGCCGTCCTCAAAGCCACCGGCTCCCGACTCCCCAACGAACTCCTCCGCCGCTTCCGCAAATCCCCCGCCTGATTTTGGAAGACTTCGAGGCTCCGAGCCTCGGCTTTTGGGACGCAGGAATGACGGGGTCCCATGCAAGCCCTGGGTTTCCCCCGTTTCACCACATTCGTTCCGGTGTGTGCGGTTATTTTCCCGTCCAGGTGGGCTGCCGCTTGGCGAGGAACGCGGCAGTGCCTTCGTCCTTGTCAGCGGTGGCGCAACAGAGAGCGAAGTGGGAGGCTTCCTGCGCAAGCGCTCGGTCGAGAGGCTGGTCGACGCCTTCGTTGACGGCGGCGATACAGTGCGCAATGGCGAGCGGGGCAATCGCGGCGAGGCTTTCAGCCAGTTGGCGGGCGCGCGGCATGAGCTGGTCCGGTGGTACCACTTCTTCGACCAGGCCGAGACGGAGGGCCTCTGCGGCCGTGACCATTTCCCCGGTAAGCATCATTTTGAGGGCTGCGCCGCGGCCGATGAGGCGGGGCAGGCGCTGCGTGCCGCCATAGCCGGGGATGATGCCGAGTTTGACTTCTGGCTGGCCAAGTCGGGCGGACTCGCTCGCGAGGCGGAGGGTACAGGCCATAGCGAGTTCGCAGCCGCCGCCGAGGGCAAAGCCGTTGATGCACGCGATGACGGGCTTGCCCATCGTTTCGATCTGGGTGAAGACGCGCTGGCCGCGGAGGGCGAACCGGAGGCCTTCCTCGGCGTTGAGTTTGGCCAGTTCCTGAATGTCGGCTCCGGCGGCAAAGGCTTTCTCCCCGGCGCCGGTGATGAGGATCGTGCGAACCTCGTCGTTGCGTTTCAGCTCGTCCAGAACCGATTCCAACTCGCCGACGAGCTGGCCGTTGAGGGCGTTCAGCACCTTGGGTCGGTTGAGCGTGAGGGTGGCGACGCGATTTTCGATTGCAAGCAGCACGGTTTCGTAAGCCATGGCAGTGTCCTCCCGAACGTCAGAGTGTAGCAGGGTGCTCGCCGCATGGGCGAAATCGCGTTCCGCGCCCCGGTCAGCCCGAGCTTTGTATTTGCCGCGGGATTGGAAAGACCGCGCCGCAATCCGCGTGAGTAAACGAACAGGCGGCTGGACGAGTGTCGCAGCCGCCCGTGTGGTTGGGTGCTTAGGGTCTGTTAACAGGCCCTAGTATTTGCTGTTGGCCGGATCGAGCTTGGGGCGCGGCTGGCTGTGGACATACGCGGCGACATCAAAGGCCTGTTGCGCCGTGAGCGAGCCAGGGCTGGATTGCGGCATGTTGTGGAGGACGAAGGCGGCCATCTTGGGAATCTGATACATGCCGGCTCCGTCGTTGAACGAGTGCGGACCCCAGAGCGGAGGGAAGCTGCCGGGAATGCCCTCTCCGTTGGCCTCGTGGCACATCGAGCACTGCGCCTGGTAGATGCTGGCGCCGCGTGAGGGATTGCCGGTGAGCTCGGGCACCGGAACAAGGCCGCGCCCCTTGGGAACCTGGCCCTTGGCTTCATTCTGGGAAAGATGGGTGATGTAGGCGACGAGGGCAGTCATCACCGGGCTGTCCGCAGGCACAGGCTTGCCGTTTTCACTGCGGACGAAACAGCGCTGGATGCGGTCCACGAGTGTGAGGGTGCGGCCGGCGCTCTTGCTTTGGAGCGGGTACAGCTGGGCGACGTTC
>JAJZJJ010000539.1 GCA_021810175.1 Acidobacteriota bacterium
GCACGGCAATCGCGCCATCACCCCCAAGTGCCGCTCGGCAGATGTGCTCGAGGCGATGCACATTCCTGTCGCGCTCACCCCCCGGCAATCCGTGGACTGCCTCCGCGCCACCGGCTTCACTTTCCTCTACGCGCCCGCCCTCCACCCGGCCATGAAACGCGTGCAGCCCATCCGCCGCTCCATTGGCCGCCGCACCATTTTCAACCTGGCCGGACCCCTCACCAACCCCGCCAGGGCCAACGCGCAGGTCATGGGCGTCTACTCCTCCCAGAAAGTCGACGGCGCCGCTCAGGCGCTCGCCCTGCTCGGCGTTCGCCATGCCCTCGTCGTTCACGGAGCCGGCGGGCTCGACGAACTCACCCTCACCGGCCCCTCCGAAATCGCAGAAGTCCGCAACGGCGCCGTGACCAAATCCGAACTGCAACCCGAAGAAACCGGCCTCGCCCGCTGCACCCTCGCCGAACTTCAAGGGGCAGACACCGCCGCAGGCAACGCCGCCATCCTCCAGAACATATTTGCCGGTGAAACCGGCCCGCGCCGCGACATTGTCCTGCTCAACGCCGCCGCCGCGCTCCTCGTCAGCGGGCTCGTCGCCAGCCTCCGCCAAGGCATCGCCCAATGCGCCGCCGCCATCGACTCGGGAGCCGTCAAGAACACCGTCGCCCAGCTCCAGGAATTCGGCCGCCATATCCAGTAGCCCCACGCAAGAACCAAATTCCTTCCACCGCTTCCCGATCCCCTCCGGAAACCTCTACCCTGTTCCTGTTGTCTGTAGAAGATGAAGTGAGTCAACTCCACACGCTCACGACAGGAGGAAGCATGCTCAAACGCATATCGATGGCATTGGTGATCTTCGTTGCGGCCACCGCCGCCGCTCACGCGCAAACCCTGCAGGTCAGCCAGACCAACCGCACCATCGAGGTCACCGTCTCGGCCTCCGCCAGCCAGATGGCCGACCGCGCCGTCCTCCACATCGGCTACATCCTCTATGGCCCCACCTCAAAGGATGTCTACGCCAAAGCCTCGGAAACCTCCAACGCCATCGCCGCCGCCCTCCAGAAAGCCGGCATCGCCAGGGACCAGATCCAGAGCGTCAGTCAGTCGGTTCGCGAAACCCAGTCCTACGAAAACCAGAACCTCCCCCCCGAGCAGAAAGCCCAGCGCCAATACCGCGCCGAGCAAACCTGGACCGTCCGCCTGCCCGCGAAGGATGCCGCCAGGATCCTCAACCTCGCCGTCGGGGCCGGAGCCAATAACAGTGGCGCCATTGACTGGCAGCTTTCCGACCCCAACGCTCTCGAAGCGCAGGCCGCTGCCAAGGCCCTCCTCAAGGGCAAGCAGATTGCCGCAGCCATGGCCAAAGGACTCGCCGTCACCCTCGGCCCGCTCCTCTACGCCAGCAATCAGGCCCAGCAGCGCATCATTTACCCGATCATGGCCGGGGGGCTCATGCAGGCCGAGGCAAAGACAGAGATCAAACCCCTCGCCATCAATCCCCAGCGCATCTCGCAATCGGCTACCATCCACGCCATCTTCGCGATCCAGTAGCACCGCAGAGGCCCTGCCGCCCATCGCGGGGCCTCGGCAAATTCCCATCAGGAAACCCCACCATGCCCCAAAGCCCGAATCCAGCCCAGCCCGAACCCATCCATCTCGCCGAAAAACTCACCCAATTCCATCAGCACTGGTCCCCGCGCGTTGTCGCCGAGATGAACGACTACCAGTTCAAGCTCGTCAAGCTGCTCGGCGACTTCGTATGGCACGCCCACGACCACACCGACGAAGCCTTCCTCGTCCTCTCCGGCCAAATGGAGATCGGCTTCCGCGACCGCACCGCCACCCTCCGTCAGGGCGATCTCTTCGTCGTCCCCCGCGGCGTCGAGCACATCACCCGCGCCCCGCAGGAGTGCCACGCCCTCATCATCGAACCGCGCGGCGTCATCAACACCGGCGACTCCGGCGGTGCCCTCACCGCTCAGAATGACGTCTGGGTCTAACCCTGGGTGGAAACCTCGTTCCCAACTGGCATCCAGGGCCTGGTTTGGCCCCCCATCGCGTATTTCCCGTTCGAGTCGCCGTCACGAGGCTGGTAAGATCGCTGCAGAGCCATGAGCCACGAACAGATCGTTCTTAAGATCTTTGAATTTGCTATCTTGCTTTTTGCCCTCAGTCTGCATGAAGCCTCCCACGCCTGGATGGCCTCCCGCCTCGGCGACCAGACGGCTCGGATGCTGGGCCGTGTCACGCTCAATCCCAGCAAACACATCGACATTCTGGGAACCATCGTCATCCCGCTGGTCATGCTCTTTATACCCAGCTTCGGCGGCTTCCTCATCGGATGGGCCAAGCCCACCCCGGTCAACAACCGCAATTTCAAGCATTTCCGCCGCGACGACATCCTCACCACGCTGGCTGGCCCCGGCAGCAACATCCTCGCCGCCATCGCGTGTATGACCGCCCTCATCGGCATCGCCAAGCTCGCGCCCAATGGCGAACTCGCGGTCCATGCCTTGGCCAGCGGCCTGTCCGCCCAGGTAATTCTCCACGGGACCAGCATCTTCGACCCGCTGGCCGTGATCTTCTACATCGGCGTGTGGCTCAACCTCATGCTCTGCATCTTCAACCTGCTGCCCGTCCCGCCCCTCGACGGCTCCCATGTCTTCCGCCACATGCTGCCCTACAAGGCCCTGCGCTACTACGACTCCATCGGGATCATGGGACTCATCCTCATCCTCTTCCTCGGCTGGCCCATCATCGACTTCTTCCTCAGCCCCGCCCTGCTCCTGGTCAATACCATCCTGCTGCACATCTGATTTTCTCCGGGCTCCGCCACGAGACCCGCTCCCACCCTCCAGCACCGCCGCCCCATTCCCTTACAATGAGGGGAGCTTTTTCCCGCATAAGGAATCAGAGTGTCGAATCCCTCTCCGCAATCCCGCAAGCGCGTCCTCAGCGGCATGCGCCCCACCGGCAAACTCCACCTGGGCAACTACATGGGCGCCCTCGCCAACTGGGTGCGCCTCCAGCACGAGTACGAGTGCTACTTCTTCATCGCCGACTGGCACGCCCTCACCACCGACTACGCCGATACCTCGCAGCTTCCGGATAACATCCGCGACGTAGTCCTCGACTGGCTGGCCGCCGGGCTCGACCCGGAAAAATGCACCCTCTTCATCCAGAGCCAGGTGCATGAGCACTCCGAGCTGCACCTGCTCCTTTCCATGATTACGCCTCTCGGCTGGCTCGAGCGCGTCCCCACCTACAAGGAGCAGATCGAAAACCTCGCCGGCAAGGACCTCGCGACCTA